>JAQBEG010000581.1:0-4534 GCA_032123985.1 Deltaproteobacteria bacterium | reverse complement strand
CTTGTTGATCGCGATCATCGGCCGGATCTGGTCGGTCTGCAGGCACACGCCAACGACGACGATTCGCGCATTTTGTGGCGCGTCGAGGAAGAGCCGGTCGAGCATGCCGGGAACGCCCACACACTCGAAGATGACGAGTTCTCCTGCCCTCTTGATGTCCGGATGCGCGAATGGATCCTCGACGCTCGGATCGAGTGCGGCATGTGCTCCTTGTCTCTGCGCGAAGCGCCGGCGGCCAGCTGAGGGGTCAGAGGCGATGATCGGTCCCCCGTGCGTCGTCTTCAGGGCAGTCAAGACGGCGAGACCGACCGGGCCTGTTCCGATGACGAGGATTGCCTCGCGTCCGCTCAGTCGAGCTTTGTTGACCGCGTGCAGTCCGACCGCCATCGGCTCGGTCAACGCGGCTGCGCTGATGGGGGTGCCCTCGGGCACCGCGCGCATCATGAGTTCTGAGAGCACCATATACTCGGCGAAGCCGCCGGGCACCTTCTCGTCGTATCCGATCGCCAACGGCTTCGTGCGTAGCAGCATGGGCACGGAACAGACGAGTTGGCCGGCCGGGAATGTCCGCTCGGTGTCTGGGCCGTAGTCGACGACCTCTGCACAGAATTCATGGCCGAGTACGACGGGATCGAAGGTCGTGAGTTTGAAGGCACCGCCGGATTCACGACTCGTCGCGACGAAATCGTCGGTATGGCGTACTGCGTGCAGGTCGGAGCCGCAGATCCCGCAAGCGCGCGACTTGACCAGTACCTCACCCGACCGGGGCGTTGGGTCGTCGACGGTTTCTACCCAGAGCTTGCCCCGCTGCATCAATACGGCTCGCATGCCGGATCTCCCGCGTGCTCAGATGAGGGGGTTATGCGGAGCTAGCTTCGTGAAAATTTCCGGAGAGGTCGGGTAGCCCCTGGTAGAGCGGGACCAGTTTGCGGCTAGCGAATAGCCATCGGTCACCGCGTCGGACGTATTCATCGTCGTAGTAGGCGATCAGAATTCCGAATTCGCCCTTCGCCTTTTCGAAGTGCTCCTGAATGTACTGGCGACCATGGCCGCGTCCGGCTGCTTCGTCGATTTCGATGCGTCCGTTGAGGACGGTCTGTATCACCTTCTCGAATCCGCCCATCGCCCCCTTCCATAGATCATGGATCGCGTCTCGGCCTTTGACTTCGAATCCACCCCCCAGATCCCAGACGCCGTCCGCATCCCACGTGGCAGCCCATCTCTCTCCGTCGCGACACACGACGGCATCGGCATAGTCATGAATGAGATCCGTGATCGATGTTCTGCTCATTGAGGACTCCGAAAAGTGGTTGCTCGGCGGTCGATAGAGAGTGCCGGATCGTCCTCGTGTGAAGAGTCCGGGGCCTGTCGGGCGAACGATACTCGCTCGCCCGAGTGCCTTCAATCGTTGTCCGTTGGCAACTTCTTCATCTGCTCGAGACGAGGATCGTTGGGGTGGATCCATTCGTCCGTAATGGCCGGCTCGACCCGCAGCTCCTTCGGGATCAGCTCCTCGCCGATCAGCCGATCCGCAGATTGGTGCCAATGGTAGATGCGAGCTTCCTGGTAACTCAGGGGAACACCCTCGAAGCCATAGGACTCGACCGATTTCTGGATCGCTTCGCCGAACTGGGTGTCCTCGAGCAGCACCGCGCCCAGCTCGGAGCCATCGGCGTTCGTCCATTGGTCGACGATATTCGGTTTCGGGCCATCACCCCAGTCGTGCACCATCGTCCATGTCTCGATCCGGGATTTGTTGATGCCATTGGGCCAGAAGAGCAGTGGCGGGAGCGTGTACTCATTGAGGGGCGATACCCAGTTCGGAAAGATGCCGTAGGACTGGGTGCAGGTGCGGCCTATCTCGCCCACGGTTTCGATCTCGGGCAGCAATCCTGCGAGGTCCATCAAGCGCGGTCCCTGACCGCCTTCGTGACCCGGTGCGATCATGCGTCCGTGTCCATTCGGGTAGAGCGTGTTGACATTGCGTCGATCGTCGAGGATCGGGGCAACCGTTTTCGGATGGATCACGGGAACATGGTAGACCTCGGTATTCGCCTCCATTGCGATCTTCCAGTTGCAGTTGAGGTCGAAGATGTGGCGCCCCGTCAGCCGGCAGCGGTCGAACTGGAACTCGCGCCATTCCTCCGCGATCGGACCGAGCCACTCCTCGAGAGATGGCGCTTCATGGTCGAAGTTGACGAAGATCAGATTGCCGAAACGTTCGCATCGTACGGAGCGGAGGCCGCGGCACGATTTGTCCAGACCTCTGAAGTCCTCGGGGTTGCGGTAGCCCATCAGAGATCCATCGAGCGCATACGTCCAGGCGTGATAGCTGCAGATCAGACGTGGCGATTTTCCGGACGCCTCGGTAACGACGGGTGCGCCGCGGTGGCTGCAGGTGTTGTAGAACGCACGGATCTCGGCGTCTTCGCCGTGGACGATGAGGACCGGTTGTCTCGCGTTGTCCCAAAGGCGGAAGCAGCCTGCCTCGGGGATCTCGTCGAGATGGGCGGCGAGCAGCCAGCTCTTGCGCCAGATGTGTTGCAGTTCGAGTTCGTAGAATCGCTGATCGGTGTAGCGGCCACCCGGAATGTCGGGCAGGAAAGGGAAGCCATCGGGCGGCGCCTCGCGACTGGCTTCGTACTCCATGAGTCGCTTCAGGTTTTCGATGCTCTCAGCGTTCATTGTCGGGTTCCTCGATTGAGCTTGCCTTGGGTCGACTCGTGATCAACTGGCCATGTTCGGTGCTGATCGATCGGCCAGCTTCGTCCGCAACTCCGTGTGGCGTGTGGACGTAAGCGGATAACCACGCACGATCAGCAGGCCTCCAAGGAAGCATGCCATCGGCGCCCCGCAAAAGCGTAGGCCATCGATCGCTTCGTGAGAATTGACCACTCCGCGCGTCGCATCGAAGCCGATCAGGGCGAGTGCGGCGAGTGCGAGACTCGGCCCCACGCCAGAGACGATCTTCGAGGCGAGCGACCAGGCTGCGAAGAAGGCGCCGGCACGGTCCTCACCGCTCTCGAGCGTGTCCAGGTCGATCACATCGGCCTTCATCGCGGCCGGCACTGCATGGAAGGAACCCGCGCCGAAGCCCGAGAGTGCCAGGTTGGCAATCATCCAATGAAGATCGCCAGGACCCATGAGCAGCCAGAGGGGTGCGGAAATCGACATCACGCTCATGCCGCACATCCACGCCCGATGCTTTTCGATTCGATGTGCCATCCGGCCCCAGAACAGGACGGAGGCGATCGCGAATTGCGGAGCTTCGAGCAGGGAGTACGCGATCAGTCGGCCGGTCGCGGAACCCGGGCGGGCGCAATGGAATCGTTCATCGGGCGATCAGCCCTTCGCCACACAGGAGGGGCGAGTCTTCAGCTGCTCGGTCATCGGGGGGCAGGCGGCATTGTGCTTGGTGGTGTGATGGAATCCGATCGTTTGGGCAAGTCAAAATAGGACCACGTGCCAAATTCATTATTTCAGCTGCGCAGGGCTCGCTCTCCCGGGCGTTCGGGCAGTATTCGACCACTACAGGCTGTTTAGGAATGAACGGGTCTGAGGGCGGCTCAGAGGCCCATCGCCGATTGGTCGCTGGCGAACCGCCAAAACGTTTAGCTATGGGTCTTTTTTGCCACTTAAAAATCCAGATTCAGGCCACCTTCGCTCCAACCACGACTAGCTGCGCCGGTCAAACTCGATCCAGAGCTCCGAGAGATTTCGCAGGATCAAGCTGGGCTCTGGTCTCGGTGCCGGATGCGCAGAGGAAAGGCGGAGATTCTCCATTCGTTCGAGGAGGGCGAGAATTCCGCGGTTGAGTTCTTGGCGGGAGAGTGGGGCGCCCGGGCAGTGATGGGTCCCCGAGCCGAACGAGAGATGGGCACCGGGATGCGGTCGGTCGAGATCGATCTGATCGGGGTTCGGGAATTGTCGTTCATCACGGTTTCCGGCACCGAAGCGCAACATCAGGGCCTCACCCTTCTTGAGGGGCACGCCGGAGAGCTCGGTGTCTCGCGTCACGAGGCGCGGCAAGCCCTGGACGGGCGCTTCGAGTCGAAGCGCTTCCTCGACGAAATTGCGGATCAGCTTTTCATCGCCGCGAATCTGGTCCTGGACCTCCGGGTTCTTGCACAGGAGTTCCATCGCAAACCCGAAAGTACTCGTCGTCGTTTCGTGCCCCGCGACGAGGAACTGACCCAAGATGCTCCAGATTTCGGCATGGTTGAAAGCGCGGTCTTCGTCCTCGAGGCGCGCGGCGCCGAGCGCACTGCACAGGTCGTCCCTTGGGTCGCTTCGTCGCTTCTCGACGAGAGCGATCATGTATTTCTCGAGCTCTTTGTTCTGCTTGGCGCGTCGCAGCATTTCATCGGGCGGCGGCGTCTTCATCCGCAGCAGGGAGGCCATGGCGGTGGCGGCCTCGGCGAAGAAGTCCCGATCCTCCGGAGGGACGCCCAGGCGATCGGCGATGATCCGCAGGGGTACCGGAAAGGCGAAGCGCTGGGCAAAGTCGATCGGGCCGTCCTCGTCGATGAAGCCA
>JAQBEG010000580.1:0-5010 GCA_032123985.1 Deltaproteobacteria bacterium | reverse complement strand
GAGAATTCCAATATTCACGCGACGCGAAGGTCTCTTCTTTTCGGCTCGATCAGTCTGGCTGTGATTGCGCTCGTCGTGTTCTGGTCGGGTTGGCCCGAGGCTAGCGGGGGGCAGGCCAACGCGTCGGGAGGTGATATCCTGATCGCGACCAGTGTTTGTGACGCGCATGTGCTGCGCGCCCAAAAGGAAGAGGATCCTCACCTCGAGATCGAAATTCCTGCGGAGTTCGACAAACAATGGCCGTCCGCCAACGCCTGTCAATCGGCGGTCGTCGCCTGGGATCCTGAGACTCCGGGACCCGTCCAGCCGATTCCCTTCAGTCACAAGCATCACGCCGGCAAGTTCGGGATCGATTGTCTTTATTGCCATTCGGGAACCGACAAATCCCAGGCGGCGGGTGTGCCATCGGTCGAGGTATGCATGGGTTGCCACTCGCAATTCCCCCCCGAATACGACGAGATCGAGGGCATTCGGATCCTGAAGGACCACTGGGAACAGAAGAAGCCGGTCGAATGGGTGCAGATTCACCGTCTCCCCGAGTACGTCCAGTTCCGCCACAATCGCCACGTCAAGGCGGGTGTTGCCTGCCAGACGTGTCACGGACCGGTGCAAGAACTCGACAAGCTGGAGCTCGTTCCGGATTCACACATTGGATATCTCGTGCCGGTGGCCAAGCTCGAAATGGGCTGGTGCATCAATTGCCATCGACAGAATAATCAGCAGGCGTCGCAGGACTGCCTGACGTGTCACTACTGAGAGCCTTCGGCTTGCGAGAGTCCTGAGCCAAAAAGAGGCAGGGGCTCGCGAAATCGGTCGGGTCGTAGAGCCCGATCAATTGAAATTAGGGAAATTGCATGTCCGAGCTCGATCGTCGTGACTTCCTGAAAATCGTCGGCCTGTCCGCCGGTGCGGCAGCCACAGCTGGCTGTGGTGATCCAGTGGACAAGCTTATTCCATACGTGATCCAGCCCGAAGAGATTACGCCTGGCATCGCCGTCGTCTACGCCTCGACCTGTCAGGAATGTCCGGCCGGCTGCGGTTTGCACGTGAAGACGCGAGAAGGCCGTCCGATCAAGCTCGAGGGCAATCCTGAGCATCCGATCAATCGAGGGCGACTCTGTGCACGCGGTCAGACCGGCATTGGTCGCACGTATCATCCGGACCGGATTCAAGGTCCGGCCTCGCGAAGTGGTGACGGTTCACTCCAAGCCGTGAGCTGGGACGACGTCAAGAACAAGCTGGCCGCGAAGCTCGGCAGTGCTGCACGCAAGACCTGGATTCTGGGTGGTCCGGTTGGCCCCTCGCTCGACGGCGTGATCGACCAGTTCGTGACCGCCGCGGGCCTCGCCGGTCGACTCACCTACGAACCATTCGGCCATCACGCCCTGATCGAGGCCAGCGAAGCGGTCTTCGGCGTTTCTGCCGAACCGGTCTTTGATGTAACCGACGCCGATCTCATCATCGATTTCGGAGCCGATTTTCTCGACACGGGGCTCTCGCCGACCGAACACGCCGGGCAGTTCTCGAAGAACCGAGATGTATCCGATCATTCCGACGGCGGCGCACGATTGATCGCGATCAGCGCGCGGCAGAATCTGACCGCGTCGAATGCAGATCATTGGATTCCGGCAGCGCCCGGAAGCGAGGGCCTGCTCGCCCTGGCCCTCGCCAAGTCGGTCGCCGATCGCAAAAGCTCGGATGTGGCCGGTCTGGCGCTGGCTGGTGCCGACGTCAGCGCTGCAATTTCGGCGGCGGGCATCGAGCGCTCCGTTTTCGACGGACTCGTAGACAAGCTCGTTTCCGCCAAGCGTGCCGTCGCGCTTCCGCCTGGCGTTGCCGCGGCGACCACTGCTGGATCGAGCGCGGCTGCGGCCGTGCTTTTGCTGAACGTGGTGGTCGGGGCCGTGGGCAATCGGATGAAGTATCCCGCCACGGATACGAAGCCCACGTCGAGCCTCGAGGACGTACTCGCGCTGATTGCCGAGATGAAGGCCGGCAACGTGGATTGCCTGCTTATTCACGATCTGAATCCTGTTTTCGCTCTGCCCGAATCGGCCGGCTTCAAAGATGCCCTTGCGAACGTGGATCTCGTCGTGTCCTTCGCGCCTCTCGTTGACGAGACGACGGAACTCGCGAATCTGCTGGTACCGGATAACACGGCGATGGAAAGCTGGGGAGACGCAAATCCGCGCCCCGGTATTCGTTCGCTGGTCCAGCCCACGATCCGTCCGCTGTGGGACACACAAGCGCTGGGAGATACGCTGCTCAATGTTGCTCGCGCGATGGGTGGGAACGTTGCGGCGCAGATCCCCGCCGGCAGCTGGAAGAGCGTGGTCGAGGCAAACTGGTCGGGAACGAATTGGCGTCAAGCGCTCGCACGTGGTGGCGTTTTCGAAACGATGCCGACTCGCGAAGTAACGGTTGTAGCCAGTGCCGAAAGCCTTCGGCCGAGTGCACCTCGCCTTCAGGGTTCGGGCGACTTTACGCTCGTTGCCTTCCCGCATTCCTATTGGGGTGACGGTCGCGGTGCGGCGCTGCCCTGGCTGCAGGAGATTCCCGACCCGGTTACGAAACTTTCGTGGAACTCCTGGGCGGAAATTTCGATCAAGAAGGCCAAAGACCTCGGTGTCGTCTTCGGTGACGTCATTTCGATCGATACCGGAATCGGTTCGATCGATGTCTCGGTCTACCCGCGCGGTGGTATTCGGGATGACGTCGTCGCGATTCCGATCGGCCAGGGGCATACGGTCGGCTACTACGCATCGATGGCTGGTGGTTTCGGTTCCGAAGAAGGACAGCCGGGTGTTGCGCGAGGCGTCAATGTTGCGGCGATCCTGCCCGCGGCGCTCGACGAGTCGGGAGACCAGGCCTATCTCTCGACCAGGGCGACGGTTTCCAAGACCGGGCGATTTCGACGACTTGCCTTGTCGCAATGGACGGACAACCAGAGAAAGCGCGAACTCGCCCCGGAGGTCTCGATCTACGATCTTGCGAAGGCCGGCGGGATGGCGCATTTCGCAGCGGCGGCTCAGGCGGCCGAATCCGGTGGCGACGCAGGTCACGCGGCAGAGGCGAAGGCAGAGATACTCGCCGAGGATCATGGTGGTCACCACTTCGAGGGCCCGCCCTTCGATTTCGACACCGCGAATGATGCGCATCCCGATCAGCCCTATCGATGGGGTATGACGATCGACAACGACAAGTGCACGGGCTGTGGAGCCTGCGTCGCGGCTTGTTATATCGAAAACAACGGCGCGATCGTGGGCGAGGTCGAAGCGATCCGTCATCGTGAGATGAGTTGGTTGCGCATCGAGCGCTATGTCGGCGATGGCGACGATGACGTGCGCGACGGTGCCGAACGTCGGCCGACGCCCGACGGTGAAATTCTTGGCACGAACGAGGTTCGACACCTTCCGATGCTCTGCCAGCACTGTGGAGCGGCACCGTGCGAATCGGTCTGCCCGGTGATTGCGACCTACCACACGCCCGAAGGCATCAACGGCATGGTTTACAACCGTTGCGTTGGGACGCGCTATTGCGCCAACAACTGCGTCTATAAGGTCCGACGATTCAACTACTTTGACTACGGACGACTCAATTGGCCCGGCCTGCTCGGATTGATGCTCAATCCGGATGTGACCGTTCGTGGGCAGGGCGTCATGGAGAAGTGCAGCTTCTGTTCTCAGCGAATCTCGGCGGCCCGGCAGCCGGCGAAAGACGCGGGGGAGAAGATTGCAGACGGCGCGGTCGTCACGGCGTGCCAACAGGCTTGTCCTTCCAATGCGATCGAGTTCGGCAACTTCAAGGATGCGTCGAGCGTGGCAGTACAGAAGGCAAAGGACGGGGGTGAGCGCGCATATCACGCGCTCCAAGAACTCAATACCAGATCCGCGATTACCTACCTTGCGCAGGTACGGCGCGAGAAGAACCAGGGAGTCCAGTAAATGGCACCGCCTCCCGCGTCCGCGGTCGCCGATGCGATGAATTCCCCGGCTCGGCCCAGGGATTCTCAGACCAATGTCGACATCATGGCCGTCACGAAGGGCTTCCACTGGCCGTGGTTGATCGCTCTTCTCTTGGCGGTCTCAGGCGTCTTAATGGCGCTCAGCGCGCTGATCTACGAGACCTACTACGGCCTCGGAGTCGCCGGTTACCAGGCGCCGATCTTTTGGGGCGTCTACATCATCACGTTCGTTTTCTGGATTGGTATTGGCCACGCCGGTACCCTGATCTCGGCGATCCTTTTCCTCTTCCGCGCGAAATGGCGAAACGCGATCAACCGCGGCGCTGAAGCGATGACAGTCTTCGCCGTCTTGACGGCAGCGCTCTTCCCACTGATTCATATTGGACGACTCTGGAAGTTCTACTTCCTGCTTCCATACCCCAATCAGCGCTACCTCTGGGTAAACTTCAAGAGTCCGCTCCTCTGGGATGTCTTCGCGGTCAATACCTACTTGACGATCTCGGTTCTATTCTTTCTGGTTGGGCTGATCCCCGATATCGCAATTGCGCGCGATCGTGCAGTCGGCTGGAAGAAGGCCGTCTACGTGATCATGGCCGCTGGCTGGCAGGGCACTGGGAAGCAGTGGAAGGCGCATAATCGGACAGTCCTTCATCTTTCCGGTATCGCGACGCCCCTGGTGCTGTCGGTCCACTCCATCGTCTCCTGGGACTTTGCGATGTCGATCGTTCCGGGCTGGCATGCCACGATCTTCGCGCCCTACTTCGTCGCGGGCGCAATCTTTGGCGGCTTCGCGATGGTGATCATCGTAATGGTTCCGGTCCGACGGATATTCCGACTCGAGCGTTACATCACCGCCTACCATTTCGAGAACATGTCGAGGTTCATCCTCTTCACGTCTCTGATCTGCGGTTATGCCTACGCGGCCGAGTATTTCATTGCCTGGTACTCGGGCGTCGAACCAGAGCAGACGTCGTTCTGGCAGCGGGCTTTCGGTCCCTATTGGGTCTCGACCTGGTTCATGATCACTTTCAACGTGATCTTCCCGC
>JAQBEG010000579.1:0-3791 GCA_032123985.1 Deltaproteobacteria bacterium | reverse complement strand
GCGTCGAGGCCACATTCTCTCACAACCATGGCGTACTGAGCTCTCGTGGGGAGAATCAGAGATTCTGGTCTCCTTGCCTTGATCTCACGATCGAGGATATCAGCGAGTCCTCGATTTTTCCGTTGGTCGAAAGGGACGATGTGAAGACGAAGGTCTGGGGCACCTTTTCGCCGCGAGCGGAAATCTGGACCGGCTTCGTCTTTGCGATCGGGACTTTGATGGTCGTCTCACTGCTCGCCATCATCTTCGGTCTTGCACAGGTTATGCTAGGCGAGACGCCCTGGGCGCTTCTGATCCCTGTCGTGGCGCTGCTGATCGCAGTGGGTATTTATGCCTCGGCGTTGGTCGGGCAAGGCCTCAGTGGAGACGAAATCTATCGGATTCGGAGCTACGTCGATGCTTGCCTGCACGAAGCGGATGAGGCCGCTCGTCGGCAACCGCAACTGCGCCCGGACGCCTCCTCGGAACTCTGAGCCCGGGTCGGGGCGGACTCGACTCACGTAGCCGGCCTTTGCCGTCGCGATCGTGCGAACCCAAGCATCGGAATCGAGATTCCGATCAGCATGACGATGCCCCCCTGGATTTCCCTTGCACTCGGGAGATCCGAAAGGATCACGTACGCAACGACCAGTGTCAGCGGTGGGGCGGCCAGTGTTGCCAGAGTCGTGATGCGCGCCTCGATGTACCTGGCTGATGTCATCATGCACAGTCGACCCATGAAGGGGCCAAAGAACGCCGCGAGCGTTGCATAGCCCGCCTGTTCGGTAGAGATTTCGGATAGCTCCGCGGGGAATCCGTTCCATACGAACCAGAGCGCCACCGAAAGCCACAGCCGGAGGGCATTGACCGAGACCGTGTCGATTCGAAAGATGAATCTTCGCGTGATTACGGCCATCGAACCGAAGCAGATCGCCGAAACGAACGCCCAGGCCATCCCCGCGTCGCGCAGATTTCCGTCGGCCGTACCTGGGTCCTGCAGCAACACGAGTCCGTAGGCGGCAATCGCCACACCGAGCCAGAAGCGCCAGTCGATTCGCTCGCCGATGATGGGCCACGCCAGAAGAGCGACGATGATGACCTCGCTGCGCTGAACGACGGTCATCAGGGCGGGGGAGATCAGCTGGATCGAGTGGGCACTGGCCAGGTTCCCAAAGAGTGTGCATGCGGCGAGCGCGGTGGCAACGCGAAGATCGAACCAGCGAAAGGCTGGAAACGATCGTTGCTGGATCGCCGTAAGGACACTGGTAAAGATCGCGGCCGAGACGAGCAACACGAGCGTGTTCATACGCGATTCGCCGAGTGCGCTGGCAATCTTCCAGGGCACGACGAATGCCGCGATACCGAGCGCCGAGGCAAGGGCCCATAGGATTCCCCTGCGATGATCATTCGGCATTCCGGCGACTAGCCCTCGCGCATCTCTCGCAAGACGCGTTTTAGCACCTTGCCCGTTGGATTACGTGGAATCTCGTCGAGGAAGACGACGTCTCGAGGGACTTTGTGTCGGGCGAGATGATCCTTGACGTATTTCTTGGCTTCGTCTTCGCTCAAGGTGGCTCCCTGATTGAGAACCACGAAAGCCTTCAGGCGTTGACCGAACGCTTCGTCGTCGACGCCGATCACAGCGGCTTCGAGCAATGCAGGATGATCGGAGAGGAGATCCTCCACCTCCGCCGGAAAGACGTTCTCTCCACCCGAAACGATCATGTCGTCATCTCGACCTTCGACGAACAAAAATCCATTCTCGTCGAAGTGGCCGACGTCGCCGATGGACATCAAGCCATCGAGCATCTTCTTGCTGCCCCCGCCCGTGTAGCCCTCGAATTGTTGGCTATTGCCGACGAAGATTCGACCCGTCGTGCCATCGGGAACCGGCTTGTCGTCGTTGTCGAAGATGCGCACCGTCGTTCCGAGCGGAGGACGGCCAGCGGTGCCAGGGGCGGCGCGCAACTCGGAGGGGATGGCGATGGATGTCACGGACACTTCGGTCGATCCATACATGTTGTAGAGATTGTCGCCGAAGGTGTTCATCCAGCGCAGTGCGAGTTCACCAGGCAGCGCGGAGCCGCTACATCCCACTCTCTGCAGCGAGGATGTGTCGTATCGACGAATGATCGAAGGGTCGAGCGCGAGGATGCGGTTCAGCATCACCGGCACGACCGCCATCGCCGTGACGCGGTGTTCCTGGATCGCCTGCAGGACCTGCTCGGGGTCGAATCGCCGTTGCAGGACCAGCGTATTGGCGAAGAGGCTGCCCAATGCGAAGTTGATCAATCCCCATGCGTGAAAGGTCGGTGCGCAGACGAGCATGGTCTCGCCAACGCGGAAGGGCATGCGTTCGAAGAAGCCGACCATGCCATCGAGGTCGCCCGAGGCCGACGAACGATTGGCGCCCTTGGGAGTGCCGGTGGTGCCCGATGTGAGGATCGTCGCGCGACCGATCTTTGCGGGCTTTGGGGTCGGCTGGGGCGCGTTCTGTCGCGCGAGGTCGTCGAGGGTCGGAACGGTGGAATCACCGTCGCTCCAGCACTTGAAGCGTTGGAGCTTGCTCGAGCTATGCGCGACGATGTCGCTGAATTCCTCGTCGTAGATCAGCGTTCCCGCTTGCTCGCGTGTCAGTACGTCATCGAGCTGCGGCCCGGCAAAACCGGTATTCAAGAAGAGGGAGTCCGCGCCCAGCAGTGCCGCGGCGGTCGTGGCTTCCACGAAGCCGCGATGGTTGCGTGCGAGGATGGCTACGTTATGGCCCGGCCCGACGCCCGCTGCGCGAAGTCCCTGGGCAATCGAGAAGCTCCGCTTCCGGAGTTCGCTAAAGCTCGTGGTCCCGGCGTCATCGATGATCGCGGGTGCTTTTCCGCGATAGTAATGGCCGCCGATTACGCCGGTCGCCGCGCTCGGCCCGGCCTCGAATGCGCCGCGCGCCATCGCAGCGATGTAACGCGGCGAGAGCAGCCCAACGTCGTTCAGGACGCCAAGGGCATGGGCACCGCGTTGTATGAGTCCGCGAATCCGGGGGGTGGCCGTACGCATCTCACTCTCCTCTTGGGGCAGCCTATCTTACGGCATTGCGTTGCGTTGTGAATCGCTGACGATCGATGATCGCGACGTGACCCCGGCGGGGTTCGGGCTATTCTGCGCTGCATGTCCGCATGTCCCTTGGCAGTCTGCGAGCGACCCGGCCCGTGAAGCGGCGTCTGCGAATAGGCGCATTCGTCTTCGGAGGCGTTCTCGTATTGCTGATCGGCGTCGTCTTTTTTCTGGTTCCCTACAGGCCAGTACCGGTCGTTGGTCCGATAGTCGAGTCAACTGCGCTGTCCCTGCCGACGCCCGTTTCAGGTCTACGACTGCACGTCTTCAATACGGGTGCGAATCGCATGTCGAGCCTGCTGGTGGGTCCGGCGCCGCCCTGGCGTGCGGCAGCGGCTTTCGTGATCGAGCATCCAACGCGCGGTGGTGTCGTTTTCGATCTAGGCTTGTCGCATGAAGTGGCGGAGCGCGGCGAGAAGGCCCTGGCACCGCCGGTCGCATGGCTGATGGAGAGCCGCGGCCGCCTCGGTCGCACGCTCGAAGCCCAGATGAAAGAAGACGGTCTTTCCGCGGATGAGATCGCATATGTCGTGGTCTCTCATCTTCATGAAGACCACACGGGCGTCGCAGACGAGTTCAGGGAGGCGGTTTTTGTTGCCGGTCCCCGAACGCGTGAGCGGATGATCGAGGGAGGCGACTCCCCATTTCGCTCTGGCGTCGTACCCGATTGGCAGGAGGTCTTGTCTGGGGACGAGGGATTCCAGGCA
>JAQBEG010000578.1:0-2849 GCA_032123985.1 Deltaproteobacteria bacterium | reverse complement strand
CCATCACCTTCGAGCCAGCCCTGCAGTCGCTGGCTCTTCTCGTGCTCCCCTGTCGTCGAATCTTCTGCATGTGCAGGCTCCGGCTGCAACAAAAAAAGGCCAGCACGCGATGATGGAGATGAGCGGGAGCAAGCGTTTTTTCGTCTCGGACATCACTCCCCTTGTCCGATCTCCGCCGGCTCCAGTCTTATACCAAAGTTCGCAGCAACACCGATCGGCTACGCAGGAGAAACCGGTGTCCTGTCGAGGACGACGACCTAGTCGGACGATCGACCTTCACCCGGGTGGAAGACGACCGGCTCGTTCGTCTCATCGGCCTCCGGCTCTGTGGGAGGCGGATCGAGCACGCGATCGAGATCGATGCCGTTCTGCGCGGTCAAAAAGAGAATCGCGCCCAGACTCTCGTAGTCATCGAAATTTCCGGCTCCGAGCTGCTTCACCATCTCGGGACGCAGCCCCACGATCGTGAGGTCCGCCGAGGCAGAATGTCGACAGATGGCGCCACGCCGGCTCTCGGCCTCGCCGAGCGTAACCACCTCCACATTGCTCGGCGCGATCGGGAGGCGCCCCTCCTTCAGCAGACCCCGGAGACCACTCTCGAGACCTTCCGCGTCTTCGGCTCTGGAGATTGCGAAGATCTTGATTTCCCCGCGCGCCCAGGATGGGTGCCCGGAGATGATGTACGCCAGCAGAATCATCAGGTTTGCATTCTCGAAATCATCCGGCGTCAGCCACACGTGGAGCTGACGCTGGTACCCGAATCGCCGCGGACTCGATGCGAGAATGGCGACGTCGAAGCCTGCCGCCACCGCCATGGGGAAATGAGTCAACAGTTTTGCCGCCTGGTCCCGGTCGTCGCGTGGGAACTCGAACAGGATCAGATTGTTCTCCTGACCGCTGATTCCGGGAATCTGCACCAGCTGAGCGACGGCGGAGCTGTACGACGGACTCACGATGGTATCGACGTAGACGTTGCTCTCGCTGAATTCGACGAGTTCGATCAGCCGATGGAGGGTTTCCTGAGCCTCCGCCCGGGTCGCCCTCGAGAGGTAACCGACGATCAAATGGATGTACGTGGCGAATCCATAGCGATGCGCCAGCCAGCGCATGAACTCGAAGGCATCCGTGCGTTCGAAGGAATCTTCGGAAAGGCACACCGCCGCGGGACGCCACGTCGCTTCGGGATCGCCCGATTGCGTCGTCTGGAGCGTGACCTGAAGGCGGCGCGTGAGCTGAACGCCCGCGCTTCGAAGCAAACTGGCCAGGCCGTGTTTTTCTCCGGAAAAATTTCGCACCAGGCGGTAGATCGCTGCCAGAACGAGTATCGCGATCACTGCGTAGATCGCATCCATCATGAACATCAACCATACGCAGCAGCAAGCGCCTAACAATGACAAATACCATCGAGATCGGAACGACGGTCGATAGCTCGGCTCTGCGGCGAAGTGCTCGAGAGTCGATATCAGACAGATCGCGCCATAGCTCACCATGAAGAACATGGAGATCACCTGGGCAACGAAATCGATGTCGCCGAGCATTGAGAAGCCGACTGCGAGAAGACTCGTCACGAGTACGGCGTGGATCGGTTCACCATTGCGCTCGCTCGTCTGGCTCAGCCAGCGATTGATGCCCGAACTCGGAAGTAGACCGTCGGCAGCGACGGCCTGGAGCGTGCGAGGTGCAATCAGGATCGAACCCAGAGCCGAAGACAGCGTGGCGGCTGCCAGACCGATGGGGATGATCGGGCCCCAGATCGCGATGCGAGTCATGATGAGTTGATCTGAAGCCAGGTCATCGGGAGTCGCGCCCACCGCCAGCTTGAGGGCCGCCAACAGATAGACCACGAAGCCGAGCGCGACCGCCGCGAGCGTTCCGGCCGGAATCGAGCGGCGCGAATCGCGCAGGTCGCCGGACAGCCCGACACCCGCAGTGAGGCCGGTAAACGCGGGGAAGCAGATTGCGAACACGAGAAAGAACTCGTCTGGCCGATCCACCGTCGACACGATCCGCTCGGGGGTGAGGGGCAACGCGTTCTCTCCCGCAAAGAAACAGATCAGGGACACGAAGAGGACGCCCCACGACCGGATACAGCGCGCGCACGCCGATCGCAGCGCCACGCGTGAACATCAGGATCATCAAGAAGAGGGTCGTCGAAACGCTGATCCAGCGGGAATCCGAGACGGGAATTCCGAGTACGTCCTGGAAGTAGCCGAAGGCCGGAACGAACGCCTGGGCGAAGGCGATCGCGTAGAAAGCGACACTGATGGCCTGGGCGAAGAACAGGGCGATGCCGATCGCACCACCCAGGTTCAGGCCGAAGGACCGCGAGATGATGTAGTAGACCCCGCCGCCCTGTACACGTTGATTGGTGGCGATCTCCGAGATAGCCAGCGCCGTCGGGATCGTGACCAGGTGTCCGACCACGACGACGGCGGCAGTTCCGAGAAATCCCAGGTTTGCAACCGCGTACCCGAAACGAAGGAAGAGGATCGCACCGAGGATCGTCGAGATCGTCGTGAGAAAGACGGCCGATGTACCGAACTTCGGACTCGCCTTCGAGACAGTTGCGTCGTTATTCGAGTTCACCGAGACACCTTTCGCCGATGCCCCGGATCGAGAGCCGATTCGGCCGACGGAATTGTTGCCGATTTTGGCTGTTCCCCTCGCGGTCAGGCAGCGCTCAGGGCTCGGTGGCAGGGGGCGTCAGTTCTTGTAGCGAGATGCGGACGCTCGTCGGTTCGAGCGAACGCACCTCTACCCCGTCCGGGCGGCGGACGTTATCGGTTGAGATTGCAAACGTTCGGCGTCCCATGTCGACGAGAATCGCGTCCAGTTGAACGTCGATCGCA
>JAQBEG010000577.1:0-4705 GCA_032123985.1 Deltaproteobacteria bacterium | reverse complement strand
GCCCGACCTTCGAAAAGGAAGAACGTATCGTCGGGCGCCGCTTTGGCGCGCTCCATGAGCGACAATGCGGGGCTGACCCTCGTTGCGCTGCGGATTTCGGCCAGGCGAGAGAGCCGGGGGAGTTGGGGCGCTACGTTTCTTGCGAGTCGTCCGATGATTCCGATTCGATCGCTGAGCCCCTGGGCCGCGCTGCCCGCGACATTCATGCTGAGGTCCCAGGCCAGCGTCGCGGCGGCACGAAGATCGTCGGTGCGCGCGTTGCGCGGTCTGCCTTCGCTTCGCTCCTCGAGACGCGAAGCCCGATCGGGGATCGGTCCTTGACCGGTGCACCAGCTGAGCCACGCGAGCACGGCGGGCCAGGTCACTTCGTTTGCCTTCGAGCCAACGACGAGGCCGAAATGCCCGTCGGGCACCTTGACCTGATAGCAATCGGCCTGGGGTGCGGCCGCGTAGATCGCGCGGACCGTGGCCGGCGGCGCGATCGAGTCGGAGAGACCGACGAAGGCCAGGACCGGACACGTTATATCGGCCAACGTGACGGTCTGTCCATTGATCACGAGTCCGCCCTGCAACAGTCGGTTTTGGGCCACGAGCTGTTTCAGGAGATCCGCCAGCGCTGGGCCGGGAAAGGCAGTCCAGCCTTCGCCCCCCATGAATCGCCGCATCCCCTCGCGCTTCTGCAATGCTTCGCGGTCGTAGAGTCGCCGTGCAAAGTCGACGCGTTGCTGCAACGTTTTGACCGGATCCATCATCTGGAATCCCAGTCGAGTCGCCCAGGCCGGGATGCCGTCTGGAGCCAGAGCTTCCTGGAGCTTTCCGAATCGTTCGATGGACTCGATCAGGAGCTCCGTTGGGATCGTTGAGGGGAGTCCCTTGTGAAGATCGACAGCGCTGCCAAAGGTGACGAGAGATGCGACACCGTCGGAACGCCGATAGGCGGCGGCCTGATAGGCGAACATACCGCCCTGCGAGTAGCCCAATGCATGAACGTCGTGCCCGGTGGCTTCGCGGACGGCTTCAATGGCTTCGGAGACGGCAATGACATGATCCGTCAAGGTTCGCTCGAGCCCACCGACTTCCTTTTCGGGGGAGCCGAAGTCGATCACCCAGGGATCCGCGCCTCCTTCATGCAGCGACGAGACCGCGCTGGCATCCGGTGCGACGTCCCAGACCTCGGCCGTCATCATGAGCGGCGGAATGAGCAACAGCGGCGCGCGAGTCTCGCCGCGCGCGTCCGGGAAATAGTGACGAAGTCGATGAATCGCGCCTTCTGCGACCACCTCGAAGGGCGACGGTTCCCGCTCGCCGAGGCCGCCGAAGCGGGCGATCTCCAAGCCGTTTCGGATGGAGGCTGCGAATCGCGCGAAGCCACCGCTGGGTGCCGCTCGTCTCCCGTCGCCTGTCTCGTCGTTTTTTTCCGACATTGTTCAGCCAGTCCTTCTCGAGCCAGCGCCAAGCTCCATCGGCTCTGACGACCCGCAAGATCATACCGCCGTGACGCGGATCTGACCCATCGCCCTCCCTTGAGAGTCCAGTTTTTGGCAGTTAACATGTCAATAGTTTTAAAAATGGAGAGACCGATGAACAAGTTGGCGAAGGTGGGTTTGGCGTTTGTCGGCCTGCTCGTGGTCCTCGGCGTGCTCGCGTGGCTGAATCGCATCGAACTCATGCTGACGGGAATCGAGATTCTCGCCGAGCGCAGAACGCCCGTTGGTCCGAATCAGCCCGTGGTCTGGAGTACCGGTGCCGACGTGCAGGGCAGGGCGCCCGGCGATCGTCCACCGAATGTCGTGCTGATCCTGGCGGACGATCTCGGCTGGAATGACCTCACGTTCGGCGGCGGAGGGGTTGCTGCCGGTACGGTTCCGACGCCCAACATCGATTCGATCGCAGCCGAGGGCGTGAACTTCCGAAATGGCTATGCAGCAAACGGGACCTGTGCGCCCTCGCGCGCGGCGATCATGTCAGGTCGCTACGGAACCCGATTCGGATTCGAGTTCACGCCGACTCCACCCGGGATGGCGACGATGATGGGGATCATGGCCGGCGCGGACGAGACACGCCTTCGCCCCACTATTCGCTACAGCGCTGCCGAGTCCCTTCGTTACGAGGAAATGGGCATGCCTCCGTCTGAAATTACGATCGCCGAGCTTCTCAAGCAGCAGGACTACCACACTGTCCACATCGGCAAGTGGCATCTAGGTCGCGAGAATGGAATGGCGCCGGAGGAGCAGGGCTTCGATGAAAGTCTTTTGATGGCTAGCGGACTCTATCTGCCCAAGGACGATCCGGGCGTCGTCAACGCGATGCAGGACTTCGATCCGATCGACAAATTCCTCTGGCGCGCGCTTCGTTTCGCTGCCTCTTTCAACGGAGGCTCTGCCTTCGAGCCGACGAAATATCTGACCGACTACTACACGGAAGAAGCGGTGCGGGTGATCGAGAACAACAAGGATCGACCCTTCTTTCTCTATCTCGCTCACTGGGCCCCGCACACCCCGCTGCAGGCGACACAGGCAGATTATGATGCGCTATCGCACATCGAACTCCATCGAGAGCGCGTCTATGCGGCGATGATTCGCGCACTGGATCGAGGCGTTGGTCAGGTTCTCGATGCGCTTCGCGCGAACGGCCTCGAGGACAACACGTTGGTCATTTTTACGTCCGACAACGGCGGCGCGGGCTACATCGGGCTTCCGGATGTGAACGATCCCTTTCGCGGCTGGAAGATCACGCTCTTCGAGGGCGGAATTCACGTGCCGTATTTCATCAAGTGGCCGGCACGGATCGAAGCCGGTCAAACGATCGATGATCCGGTTCACCACTTCGACATCTTCGCGACGGCCGCCGCAGCTGCGAATGCGCCGCTTCCCACCGATCGAAAAATCGATGGGACGGACTTGACTGCCCATGCTCGCGGGGAGGTCGATCGTGTTCCTCACGAGGCGTTGTTCTGGCGAAGTGGGGCGTCCCAGAGTGCGCTCGTCAACGGCTGGAAGCTGAACGTCAGCGATCCGCCAGGCAAGGAATGGCTATTCGACATGAATGCTGATCCGACGGAGCAGCGAAATCTCGCAGAGGATCGCCCGGAGAAGCTCGCGGAACTTCTCGCGGCATTGGCCGCCCACAACGCCGAACAGGCAGAGCCCACCTGGCCATCGCAGGGCAGCTTCCCTATCAATATCGACAAAGATCTCTCGATACCAGACGCGCCCGATGACGAATACATCTACTGGTCGAATTGAGGCAGTGAGTTTTCGAGGCTTCGTCGACCGCTGGAGTCAGGGACGCATCGACGATTCCGATTTCTCGCAGTCTGGATTTGCCTTCCCGTGACAGCTACCCGGCTCCGTGCACGCCCCGCAGCCCGCGCTTGCGCGTCCCCTTCGAGACAACCCAAACAGGATGAACAGGAAGGCCAATAGCGCGGGCGTGAGCCACTCCATCATGTCGAGCTCAAGAGGCCGGCGAAGCCCATGAAGCCCAGGGAGAGGCTGCCCGCGATGATCAGGACGAGGCCCATGCCCCTGGCGATCGAGGGGATATTGGCCAGTTCGGTTTCCTCGCGGATCGAAGCCATCAGAACGAGCGCGAGGGTGAGGCCGAAACCGGCGCCAAGGGCGAAAGCCAGACTCTCGAGGAAGTCGTATTCGCGATTGGTCTGGAAGATCGCCAGGCCGAGGATTGCGCAATTCGTCGTGATCAAGGGAAGGTAGATCCCCAACTCGCGAAAGAGTGCGGGACTGACCTTCTTGATCACCGTTTCCACGATCTGCACGAGCGAGGCGATCACGACGATGAATGAAATGATCCGCAGGTAGGGAGCCCTGTCGAGGATGAAGGCGTTCAGGAACGAAACCGTCACTGAGGTCAACACCATCACGAAGATGTTCGCCGCTCCCATGCGCAGCGCCGTCTCGACCCGGGCCGAAACGCCCATGAACGGGCAGAGGCCGAGAAAGAGCGCCAGCGTAAAGTTGTTGACCACCATGGCAGAAAAAAAGATCCAGACGAGTTCGCTCATCGTGTCATGCCGCCCTTCGTCGCCTCGATGCGCTCGTCCCGCTTCTCCTGCCATGAGGCCAGGCCCAGCAAGAGCGCTCCGAGCGTGAGGAAGCCGCCCGGTGGTAGGATCATCACGATCCATGGCTCGTATGCGGGTCCAAAGAGGGATACGCCCAGGAAGCTTCCGCTACCCAGCACCTCGCGCACCGCTCCCAGCATAAACAGCGCGATGGAAAAGCCAGCGCCGGTTCCCAGCGCATCGAGAAACGCTCTGCCCACGGGCCTCTTCGATGCAAACGCCTCCTGTCGACCCAGGATCATACAGTTCACGACGATTAGCGCGATGAAGGCGCCGAGGGCCTTGTGGATATCGGGCACGAGGGCCTGGAGGCTGAGGTCCGCCACTGTCACGAAGGTGGCGATGATCAGGATGTAAACCGAGATTCGAATTTCTCCGGGAATGAAACGCTTACACAGCGAAACCAATACGCTCGATCCGCACAGCACGAATAGCGTCGCCAAACCCATCGCGAGGCTGTTCTCTACGTTGTTCGTCACGGCCAAAGCCGGACATAGGCCGAGCATCTGGACCAGCACCGGATTCTCGCGCCACACGCCGCGCATGAGATCTTCCTGCTGCGTCTTTTCTCTCATGGCGACATTTCCTGGAAGTGCGCTTCGATGGGCCCGCGCAGCCCGG
>JAQBEG010000576.1:0-6015 GCA_032123985.1 Deltaproteobacteria bacterium | reverse complement strand
CGAAGCCTCTCGCAGAGAGCCGAACAATTTCAAGGTGATCGTCGTCAGGGGCATTCCGAGAGGAAGCCTAACCCCGTCACCAGCGAAGCTCAATTCAATCGTGAGCAAGGATTCGAGCGACAAAAATCTAACGGCCGAGCGTCGAATTCTGCATTTTTGTGACCATCGTCACTTCGCACAACCCGCGATTTTCCGAAACTACTGAAAATGGCAGTGGGGAAGGCCACGAGCGTGGTCCCTCAGCCTATTTACCAAAAATGCTTCGAGCTTGGGCCAGCGAAGGGGGGCCTGTGTCGATCCAGACTACACCGCACCACTTTGCCCAACGACCCATGCGCTCTCTATTCGTTCGTGCCCGGCACGCGCGATTGGGGATGCTCGGGGCATTGCTATTTTTCGCCCTCGTCAGCGTGGCTTGCGACGGCGGATCCGGCTCCAACGAAGACGTTGCAAGGGTCTCCAGCGCTCCCGTCGACCTTCCGCCTGGCCAGACAGAGGCCCTGATGGCGTGGACGCCGTCCGAAGGCCCAGTCGATAGCTACATGGTCTTCAAAGCGAATGGGGGCGGGGATTTCGCCCTTGCCGCTTCTGTCGCCAAACCTGAAATCAAGATCACAGGCAAGCCTGGCGACAGCATCCGAATCTTCGTCGTCGCTCAGGGATCGACGGGAGTACAGAGTGAGGCCTCCCAACCATCGCCGCCGATTCGATTCCATGCGGCGATCGAACCTAACAGCACTGTAGAGGCCGCAGTTGCTGTCTCAGCCCCAAGCGCGGTCGAGCCGACTGCCACGACTGCGACACTGCGGTTGGCGAGCGAGACACAGTCAGACGTTTCCGAAACGGACTCGAAACTCGCAGACGAGGCTTCTCCCCTATCTGATTCGAGCGATGTCGTATTGCTGGATCCGGTGCTGCGGGAACAATTGCTACTCGCGAACGCACGGTTTCCAGTTCACGGACTGTCATCCGACGCCGATCGATGGATCCGGTCCATCGTAGATCAACAGGTCGGAGCTGGTGTTGCCCTCGTGGGTTCCGGCGAACTGGGTGGAGACACGTGGCGTGACCTCGTCTGGACAGATCCCTCAGGGCAGCTCTTCGTGTCTGATGGGGCGCAGCTGGCGACGACCGAGGATCCGGCGAGTACCCTCGTCGAAGCGATCCGGCTTCGACCAACTGAGCGCTTCGCCGGACTGGCCGATTTCGACGGCGACGGACTGGGCGACTGGATGATCGAGGACTCCGTCACGGGAGAGGTCTGGATCTCGACTGGCGTACGTCAAGGGCTGCAAGAAAATCGAGACACTGAAATCACGGCCGTCACGGTTCAGGGGCCAGACTTCCGGGTCGTCGGCCACGGTGACTTCGATGGCGACGGCCAATCCGAGATTCTGTGGCAGCATTCGGACCTCTCGCTTCGACTGGGCCGTCCGACCGACAACCTCCCAACCATCGGATGGATCGGGGCAGACGTTTCCACGCGCAACGCCAGCGAACTCCTCGCCATCGCCGATCTGGATGGAGATGGACTCGACGATCTGCTCTTCCGCGGCCCGGACGGGATTCTCCAGTTGGCAATTTCACAGCCGGATGCTCCCGGCGTTACGTTCGAGTGGGTGACCGGGCCCGATCGTTTGACAGACGGCCTGGAACTCGTCGCCACACTCGATTTCGACGGCGACGGCAGTGCCGAAATCGCCTGGTGGGGTGAATCAGCCGTGGATCTCTGGGACCTCTAAAACCTCCAAGACCTCCAAGACCTCCAGAACGCGCTCCCAACCGCTCCTTCTCGCATCGAATTCAACCTGATCTGGCGTCGAGCCGATCAGCCCCAGATGAACCAAGCCTGGGACATCCCGCCGCCCGCTCGTGAGATCGTCGAGGCATGGCTCGACCGCGTCCGGCCCGCGCTCGTCGCCGACGGCGGCAATGTCGAACTCGTCGCGATCGATCACGACGGCACCGTGCGCGTCGCCATGCAAGGCACCTGCGCCGATTGTCCAGCTCAGCTCGCTACCTTGCGAATCGGCATTGAAGAGCCACTCAAGAAGGCCGTCGCCGGTATTCGGTCGGTCATTGCAGTCGGCGGCTGACTAGTCCGGGATAGATCGCTGCCCAGAACGAGAGTGGCCCCGCCCTCCGGCGTGCTGTACGCGAAAGACGGGGCCTGCCCCCATACTCAACTTACGCGCCCTACTCAAGCGCGATTGATGCCCTTAGCCAGCAGATCTATTGGGCGGTGTCACGGCCTTTTCGACTGCCTGATTCTCGCTCGCAGAAGCGTCGGGAACGGCCGTGACCTTCGATTGGCCCTTTTCGCTCGACGAGCGACCCATTCGAACACTCCCGTTCAGCTGTGCGCCCTCTTCCATCATGATGGCGGGGGCTTCGAGATTCCCGTTCACGACGGCGGTCTTGTGAAGCACGATCTGTTCACTGGCGTATACGTCGCCTTCGACCAGACCGCTGATCACGACACAGACTGATTTGATCGTCGCGTGAATCTGACCCGACTCGCCTACGATCAGCGTGTTGTCGCTCGAGATCTCGCCACTAAACGTGCCGTCGATTCGGACCGTGTCCCTGAAGGACAGCTTGCCTTCGAACTCAGAGCCCTGATCGATGAAGGCCGTCAGATTGCCAAAGCCGCCGCCCGAACTAGAGCTCGAGCTCCCGCTCGAACTCGACGTCGACGACGACGAATCACCCTTACTGCCAGTTCCTCGACCGAATCCGCTGATTGCCATGTCTATTGACGAGCCTCCATCGTTGAGTTGCTTGATCATCTGGATATCGTCGAAAGTCGCCGGCAGCTTGAGTGCAATCGACCGAAAAGCGGAGAGAGCCCCGTAGGTTGCGAAAATGTCTGCACGGCCGTGACGCGCCTCACGCCACGGAGCTAGACTCGAACGCGATGGAAGAGACGGCCCATGGTGGGGAAAACACGCCGGCAGAGATTCTTCATCGGTCGATTAGGAACGACCGAGTGCACTCCGCCTATCTATTGACCGGTTCGGGCGGGGTTCCGACGGAGACTGCGGAGGCATTTGCGCGCGCGCTAGTCTGCCGCGGCGCGACCGGAACGGTCTGCGAAGAATGCGACGCCTGTCATCGCTCGCGCAGCAGTGGCAAGAGAGCTGCCCCGAACGCCGCCGCCAGCAGGACTAAAACCAGTGACGAGCCGATCGTGCTCGATGGGAAGGGCAAACGGGGGCCGACCTATCGTCATATCGGCGATCACCCAGACCTGTTCTGGGTCGAGCGCGGCCGCGACGATAGCCGAATCACGATCGGCCAGGCGCGCGACCTCCAGATCGCCCTGCGCCGTGGTGCCAACGAAGGCGGACGACGCGCGGCGGTGATCGACGGTGCACAATGGCTGAACCCGCAGGCTCAGAACGCACTACTACGGCTGCTCGAAGAGCCTCCGCCAGCAACGACCCTCATCCTCGTCGCGTCTCACGCGTCGGCCATCATCCCGACGATTCGCTCGCGCAGCGTCCGAATCCGTTTTTCGGTCGATGCGGGCGCGGGCATTCGCGATGTGGACGGTTCCGAGACCGTCGCCGAAATCGTCGCGACACTCGACGCTCTCCGGAGTCGGTCGGTCGGCGAGATCCTCGATTTCGCGGAGCAGTATCGCGGCGCTCGCGCCGCCGCCGCCGAGAGCGTGACCGAACTCATCGACGTATCCGCAGTATGGCTTTGTGATGACATCAAGGCACGCGTCGCTCTCGGCGAAACGCCCGCAACGCGCGAACTCGATGCCCACCACAGCCTTCAGCAACTGCGTCGGGACCTGATCCAGCGAAACGCCAACCCGCAGATGGTGGCCGAGCGACTCTTGCTCGGTCTACGCGACGTAATAGCAGGCTAAGGATGGTTGGCTAGATGTGGATCGACAGCCACTGTCACATCACTGCGGATCGCTTCGACGAGGATCGGCAGGCGGCCCTCGATCGCGCCTTCGACGGCGGAATCGAGACTCTGATCTCGATCGGCTCGGGCTACGGGATTCGCGGAAATAGCGAGGCGATTCTACTCGCTGAATCCGACCCTCGAATCTTCGCCGCCGTCGGCGTCCACCCGCACGAAGCTGCGGAATACGACGATGAAGCGCGAGGGGCCATCCGCGGCTGGCTCGGCCACGAACGCGTCGTAGCGCTTGGCGAATGCGGCCTCGACTACCACTACATGAACTCACCACGGGAGATTCAGCGTGCGGTGTTCGCCGAACAGGTCGCCCTCGCCAGGGAACTCGAGCTACCCGTCTCGATCCATGTTCGCGGGGATGAGCCCAATGCCTATAACGACCTGCTGGAAATCTGGCTTTCGGAAGGTCGCGGGGAACTCGAAGGCGTACTTCACTGCTACACCGGCACACTCGAATTCGCGCGGCGCGCGATGGACGCGGGATTCTTCGTTTCCTTCTCGGGCATCGTCACGTTCAAGGCAAGCGACGCGCTTCGCGATGTCGCCCGTGGCATCCCGCTCGACCGCCTGATGGTCGAGACCGACGCACCCTTCCTCGCTCCGCAGGGCCATCGCGGCAAGCGCAACGAGCCGCTCTGGGTCGCCCTCGTTGGCGAAACGCTTGCTGAGCTGCACGACTGTGCCCTCGAAGAGATTGCAGAGCGGACCACGGCCAACACACGACGGCTCTTTCGCCTGCCCAGCGCAACGTCGGACCCAACGTGACCCTCACGCCCCGAGACCCGCTCCTCGAAGATCTACTAGAACTCGCGCGCGAGCTGGCCGCTCGAGCCGGCACGCTGCAGCGCGATCGTTATGAGACCGGACTCACGATCGACACGAAGAGCGCAACCATCGACCTGGTGACCGAAGTCGATCGAGCCTGCGAGGCACTGATCGTCGACGGGATTCAATCCGCGCGGAAGGGCGACGCGATCCTCGCCGAAGAGGGTCACGGCGGAGACTGGCCGGACGCCGCAATCCGCTGGATCATCGACCCGCTCGACGGAACAACCAATTTTGCTCATGGCTTTCCGCGTTTCTGTGTCTCGATCGGGATCGAACAAGACGGGGAAAGGGCCGTAGGCGTCGTCTACGACCCTCTCCTCGACGAACGATTCGAAGCGGTTCGCGGCGAGGGAGCCTGGTTGGGCTCGCGGCGTCTCCGGGTCTCTGGCGAAACCGACCTTGGTCGAGCGCTCGTCGCCACAGGATTCGCCTACGATGTTCATCGCAGCGACGACGACAATCTCGCCAGCTTCCGAAATGTCGTCAAGACCGCGCGAGGAATACGTCGAGACGGCAGCGCAGCTCTCGACCTATGTTATGTCGCAGCCGGACGACTCGACGCCTATTGGGAACTGAAGCTTCATCCCTGGGACGTCGCCGCCGGATTTCTCATCGTCGAGGAGGCCGAGGGCCGCATCAGTGATTTCAAGAATGGCCCCGCCGACCGGTCCGGGCATGAGGTCGTTGCGACCAACGGACCACTGCACAACCAGCTCCTCCCGCACCTCACAAAGAAAACTTCCTAGGGAAACTACTCGCCTACGAGCGGATCGGCCTCGAGAATGCCCGGATCGAGCTCCGCCTCGCCCGGGGCGCCATCGTCCGGCGATGCTTCGAAACCCCTGACAAACGAAGCCAACGAGTGCGGGATCGACTCGACAGCCGATGGGGGCAGCACGAAGACCGTTGCTTCGCCGACGCGTTGCGCGAAGAGTCCCCGGGTCGCGTCCAGCCGTCCGATGGCGATTTCGGCCAGCACCTGCGTCTGCTCCTCGGGCGCGGCGCGATCCTCGACTCTAATCCGGACACGCGGCGGGAGGAGTCCCAAACTGGCCAACTCGTTTGGACCCATCTCGTCGGCCACGATGTCGTCGGCGAGTAGACTCGCGAGTTCTCGAACCAGATCCGACGCGCGAGTCGGGTCGATCCGGGGCTCGTCGCCAACCCAACCCGCTCCGACGAGTACGGACTCGACGTGCATCGACTGCTCGGACTCGTCGGTGAACTCGAGGATCAATCGACGGGCCTCGG
>JAQBEG010000575.1:0-4390 GCA_032123985.1 Deltaproteobacteria bacterium | reverse complement strand
GCGGAGGCCTCGGCGATGAAACTCTATGCGGCGCGCGCGGCGGTCGAGGTCGCCATGGAGGCCGTCCAGGTCTACGGCGGAAACGGATATATGTCCGAATACAGGGTCGAGCAGCTCGCTCGAGACTCGAAGGTTCTCCAGATTTATGCGGGCACCGACGAGATCCAGATCCGTGCTATCGCAAAGGATCTACTCAGGGGCTAACTCGAATGGGGATGCCCTAAGGACCGCGAACTAATGGCGAGATCGATAGACTCGTCGGGTCATTCCGTTTAAACTCGCCGCAGGAAGGAGATCGGACTGATGCCGCTCGATTCGATCGGAAGCCCGTTGGTCGTCTGCCTGGGCTTTCCGCCCTTCGCAGAAGAAGAGTACCTCGAGCGCGTTCGCGCACTCGACGGCGTGGAAGCCGTTGTACTTCCGATCGACGCCGGTGCCAACTGGGGAGCCGCGACAGCCCATGTCGCGCACAGCGAACCACCGCCCTGGGCGGCAAACGTCGCGCGCGAACGCGAGGCCATTCTCGCGAAGGCGCATGTGCTGATGACTCTCCACACGCCCGACCGTCTTGCGGATCGCGCGCCCAATCTGCGATGGATTCAAGGCGCCGGCGCCGGCGTCGAGCAGTTCGCCCGAGCGGGTGTCGCGCAGGAGCGGGTTGTGTTGACCAACTGCGCTGGAGTGAGCGCGACTTCGATGTCCGAATGGGTGATCGGGCGGCTACTTCAGGTCTGGAAACGTTTTCGCATGACGGACGAAGCCCAGAACGCTCACCTCTTCAAGCGCAGCTACGGCCGGACGTTCGCTGGCTCGACGATTGGCATCGTTGGTCTGGGACATATCGGGCGGGCGGTTGCATCTCGCGCCCGTGCGCTCGGTTGTCGAACCCTCGGTCTACGGAGAAGTGCTCAGTCTGGCGATCAATCGCCCGACGTCGATCGCCTCTATCCCGTCGACGAGCTCCACACGATGCTCGCACAATGCGATGCCGTGATCATCGCAGCACCCGCTACTCCGGAAACGCACCATCTCTTCGATCGCGAAGCGCTGAAGGCGATCCCACGCCACGCGGTTCTGGTCAACGTCGCGCGAGGATCACTCGTCGACGAAGCGGAGCTCGCTCGTGTGATGCGCGATGAGCCGCTGGCGGCAGCCGTTCTCGATGTCTTCGAGCCCGAGCCGCTCGATCCGAGCAGCCCACTCTGGGATATTCCAAACGTCTACATCTCCGCCCACTCCTCGGTTTCGCTCGACCGGTATATGGACGATGTCTTCGATCTATTTTTTGACAACCTCCAGAGATTCCTCGCCGGCGAGGACTTGCAAAATGTCGTCGACATGAAAAGTCTTGGATTCGAATAGATAGAAGGAGAACACGCCAATGCCCAAGGGATCCTGTTTATGCGGATCGGTGCGGTACGAATCGAGTGTGCCGCTCGAGGCGATCGACCATTGCCACTGTTCGATGTGTCGTCGATCTCATGGCTCAGCTTTCTCGACCTATGGACGCGTGCCGAAGTCGAAGTACCAGGTCACGTCCGGTCAAGCGCATCTCAAGACGTACGTCTCATCGGATGCAGTCAGGCGATCGTTCTGCGATCAATGCGGGTCGAGTCTGCTCTTTCAGCACGCGGCACTACCCGACTTCAACTTCGTTCCAGTGGGTACGCTCGATGACGATCCCGGCGCACGGCCCGAGGCCCATATCTTCGTCGGGTCGAAAGCCAGCTGGTACGAGATCACGGACGATCTGCCGCAACACGAGGGCTATGTGCCGGATGCGGCAGACTGATGGACGGGGACAACGTAAGGCGGGTGCGGGATATAGGAGAGGTCGGCGAAGAAAGGTGCGAGGAAGAAAGCCCGGAAGAAAGCGAGGAAGAAAACGAGGAAGGCGGATCAGCCTTCGACGGGAATCGCGAGATCCAGAAACGTCGTCGAACGGGTCGACTGGAACTCGCGCTCCACGGCTTCGTCGACAACCTGCTTCACGTTCGAGCGGCACCCGCCGCAGCGAAGGCCGGCACCGGTTGCGCGTGCCACGTCCCGAGCCGAGGATGCGCCCTCTCTGACGAGACGGCGAATTTGGCGATCAGTGACTCCGCGGCAATGGCAAACGAGCATCGAATGGATCACTCCTGGCGTTCCTGAGAACATCGGCATTCTATTTCCATAGAAAATGAAAATCAATGTCGATTTCAATATTGCCGGTCAGAATCACACTGGTGAACACCCGCGGGGCGGCCCAAACGCCGCTCTGCCGCATGCCATCACCGGGCAATAACTTCGTGACTGAAAGACGAGGAGACCAGATGAACCCGCAAGAATGTGTCGAGATCGAGCAGATTCGCCAACTGAAGGCTCGCTACCTCCAATATCTAGATCAAAAACGCTGGAACGAGTGGGCCGATGTCTTTTGCCACGACGTCACCATCGATACGACCCAGGACGGTGGGCCCCTGCTTCATGGTCGGCAGGCTTTTATCGACTTCCTTCCCCCCTATCTCAACGGCGTGCGGACCTGTCACAACGGCCACTCGCCGATCATCGAAATGACCGGACCCGATACCGCCACCGGCAGCTGGGCGATGGAGGACAAGCTCTGGTTTCCGCCCGGCTCTCCAACTCGCCATCTCTGGGGCGTCGGATGGTATTTCGAGAAGTACCGCAAGGACGATGATGGCCAGTGGCGCATCCTCGAACTCAAGCTCCGGCGAATTCGCGTCGAGGTCGATGGCGTCGAAACCATCGTGCCGGATGAATACATGATTTCGCTTTGAGCTGAATTTCCGGGACCGTCATCGCACGACGCCGAAACTCGGCCGCTCCAGCGTTGTCCGCTCGCGAACATTGCCACCAGCAAATTCAGAATGCGTCTCTGTGATCTGCCCGCCGGACCTGCATCTCATTGTTGCGTGGTCGACGACGCAAACTCACGTCCACGCGTTCTCATCCGCGAGTTGCCGATCCGTTGCGATTTCGCGTTGAGAACTTGCCGTTATGCACCGAAAGAAATTCTCAAGGCATCCAGCGAGTATCCGATACAGACCCCCAAAGGAGCCCCCCCAATGCGACTTACGCCTAGAATTCTTTTCGGAGCATTACTCGCGCTCTGCTGGAGCGGTCTTGCCACCGCCAATCCGAGAGATCCAACCGAGTCGCTGGATCCGTCGGTTTTTCGGGCCCTCACCAACATGCAGCTCGATGCGGCCTTCGAGACAGTCGTCTCGCAAGGAAGTGACCAAACGATCTACCGCTTGTGCGGACCGAGCTCGATGACCTGCGAGGCCGACGGAACGTCCGATGGAATCGAGACCTGCGTTGTAACGACCATCGTTCCCTCGAAGTCGATGCCGGCCGCACGCGCCAACTTCTAGAACCAGGCTACCAGACAGACTCCAGGCAGCGTTCAGCGATCACGTTCATCGAGAACGTGAGATCCTCAGGTTTCGCTGCGCTCTGAAGAGCGCGAGTCGTTTACGTCAGCGCTCGCTGCGTCGAGTCGCGCATGTCGCGCCGCCAGCTCTGCGACAATCTGCGTATGTCGCTTCCGATCCAGTCGGTAGCCCATCAGAATGAAAACCGACGCGATCCCCAGCAACGCTGTGCCCGGCCCATAGACGATCCCCAATGCACGAACAGTCTCTGCCGAGACCGCCTCCGGCGCGGCCCCAGGCATTAGACCGATCGCGTCGACACTCACACCCGCGACGAACTGTCCTACACCGACTGTCGCCTTGATCGCAAAGGCCAGAGCGGCGAAGAATATGCCCTCCTGGCGTAGCCCGGTCCGCAGCTCATGCTCATCGGTCACGTCGGCAATCATCGAGCCAGCGTTGACCACGCCCGCGGTCGCCCCAAAGACCGCAATCATCGAGCAGCCAATCAGAATTCCGAGATAACCGGAGCTCTCCGGCGGCGGGTACCAGCCAATGAGCTGGAGTAGAGGACTAATCAACGTAAAAACTGTGAGCAGCGCGATTCCAATGGCGAAGGAAGACCCCTTGTCTATGACGCGCGTCATGACCACCCAGAATGGTAAGCCCAGCACGAACGCCGGAATCATCGCGGTCTGCTGGAGTTGGATCTGAGTCGCTGAGAGCCGCCAGAAATACGTTCCCATATGGACGTTCAGCGCGTCTTGAACACCCCTTGTCGCGAAGAAAACGATCAGACCCAGTACCAACGCACGAAACGATCGGTTCTCGAGCGCCCCACGAATTTCACCCACCAGCCGGCTGGGACGGAATGGCTCGGAATCTCTCGCAGCCTTTGGAAGGCGGGGGATGACCGACTGCGTCCCCCATGCCGACACGACGATCGACACGAGCATGATCGCACCAAAGATCCATCCAAAGGATCGGTACGCGACGGGATCGAAGCGACCTAG
>JAQBEG010000574.1:0-6740 GCA_032123985.1 Deltaproteobacteria bacterium | reverse complement strand
CATGTCCGACGAGGACAAGCGTATTACGGCTTTTCACGAGGCCGGCCATGCACTCGTCGCGATGCTCACGCCCGATGAATCGGATCCCGTTCACAAGGTCACGATCATTCCGCGTGGGATGGCGTTGGGTCTGACGCAGACACTGCCCGAAGAGGATCGGCTCAACTACACCGAGCAACAGATTTACGCGGTGATCCGATACGCGATGGGTGGACGGGCTGCAGAGGACATCGTCTTCCATCACTTCTCGACAGGCGCGAGCAATGATCTTCAGCAGGCGACGAGCTGGGCGCGGAGAATGGTGACGGAGTACGGCATGAGCAAAGGGCTCGGTCCCGTGTCGTATGCCGATTCCGGGCACGATGTTTTTCTTGGCCGCGATCTGGTCGGGCGAAAGGACTACAGCGAGCAGAAGGCGCGCGAAATCGACGAGGCCGTCACGGAGATCCTCAACGAGAAATACGACGAAGCACGTGAACTTCTCGTGGAGAATCGCGATTCACTCGAGCGAATTGCCGAAGCGCTTCTCGAGCGCGAGACGCTCGAGGGGTCGCAGCTTAATATCTTGCTGCGCGGAGAAGCTCTGCCGGTACTGGAGCCTCTCGAGGTGGATGCCAAGGACGCGAAGCGCCCAGCGGGCACACGCGGTCAGCGGGAAGACGATTCGGGTAAAAAAGCAGATGGCAAGGCCGGTGGGAGCATTCCAGACGCTGAGCCTATACCCGGTTGAGACGCCCGGTTAAGAGGCCAAGATTGAAGGGGCGGCCATGAGAAGATCGCGGGGGGGAGCGTAGTTGATCACGGTGTTGTGGAATTTTGGTGTCGATCTGGCGGAGTTCTTCAACTCCCGTTTCGACCCACTTCGCGACACGGTCGACATCCTGCTCGTCATGGCCGGCATCTATTGGCTACTGCTGCTGATCCGTGGCACCCGCGCGATTCAGATCCTGGTGGGTTTGATCGTACTGATCGCACTGTCGCTGGCCTCCGAGCTCTTCCAGCTGGCTGCACTGGGGATGATTCTCGAGCGATTTCTCGGCTCCGCGGTTCTGATCATCGTGATTCTGTTTCAGAACGATATTCGTCGCGCGCTCGCCCGCGTGGGTCGCGGATTCTTCCCGTCGTTTTCGGTGCAGCAAGAGCTTCAGGTCGTCGAGGAGATCGTGCGCACCGCGGGTGCCCTTTCTCAGCGACGCCACGGTGCGCTGATCGTGCTCGAGCGCGAGAGTAATCTCGGTGATCTGATCGAAGCGGGCGTGAACGTCGATGCGGCGCTCTCTAAAGAACTCCTGACCAGCATCTTCCAGCCGTCGTCACCCATGCATGACGGGGCAGTCGTCATCCAGGAGGGTCGGGTTTCGTTCGCCGGGTGCATTCTGCCGCTGACGCTTCGCACCGATCTGCCGGAGGGCCTCGGGACGCGTCATCGAGCGGCGGTCGGCATTACCGAGGAGACGGACGCACTCGTCGTCGTCGTGTCCGAGGAGACAGCGAATATTTCAGTCGTGTTGGGCGGCGAGATGCTGCGTGGACTCGACGCGCCCCGCTTGCGGGTCGTACTTCGAGAGATACTGGGAGGCGAGCGGAAAGAGCTGCCCGAGGCCTCGGAAATTACGGGACGCCTCGAAATCGCCGAAGGGCGCGAAGCAGGGCACGCAACGGCTAGCTGACGATCGGCCGTTGGCCGGAGGGGGGACCTGCGACCGATGGCGTCGCGTTTTCAGAACTTGCGACCAGGCGTTCTCGTCTTGGCTCTGGCGATCAGCGTCTTTATCTGGGCCGTTGCCCAGGGGACGTCGAATGTCCAGGAGTCCTTTGACGTCAAGGTGGAGCTGATTGGCGTCGAGGACAGTCTCGTCGTCACGGATCAGAGTTCCGATGCGATCAACGTTCGATTGCGCGGGAGTCGTGCATCGCTCCGGAATCTCGATCGCGCTCAAATGAAGTATCGCGTAGACGCCAGCGGTGGAAAGCCGGGCGTCGCCATCTACGAAGTCGATGTCGAGACGATCGAACATCCGACCGGGACGACGTTCGCCGGATATTCGCCATCTCGACTTCAGGTGCGTTTCGAGAAACGAGGCCGAAAGGCAGTCGGGGTTCGTGCCGAGATACAGGGCGAGCCCGCGCCGGGATTTCACGTGGCCGGTGTTGTGATCGAGCCTGCAAAGGTATGGCTCGAAGGGGCTCGGAGTCAGGTCATGCGTTTGAACGAGGTCGTCACCGAAGCGATCGATATTTCGGGGCTCGCGTCGAGCGAGAAGCGCGAGGTTCGTCTGGTGCTGGGCGGAGGCACCGTCTGGGCGGAAGACAGCAAGCCGCTGCAGATCGAGGTTCGGATCGAACCGGATCCCGTGCCGGAGCCGCTTTTGGATCTGAACGACAGCGAGCTCGAGGAAGACGTATGAGCGCGGGGCTGAAACGGAAGCTCTTTGGAACGGATGGCATCCGGGGGACCGCGAACGTTCATCCGATGACGCCGGAAGTTGCGCTCGCTCTCGGGCGCGCCGTCGCGCACGTATTTCAAGGCCACCACGGTGAGCGAAGACAGATTTTGATCGGGAAAGACACGCGGCTCTCTGGTTATATGTTCGAGGACGCGTTGGCCGCGGGGATTTGTTCGATGGGCGTGAACGTGATCCAGGTCGGCCCGGTTCCGACGCCGGCGTTGGCTTTTCTGACCCGCGACATGCGCTGCAACGCCGGCCTGATGATCACGGCCAGCCACAATCCCTACCAGGACAATGGCATCAAGTTTTTTGCCGCCGACGGATTCAAGCTCCCCGATGCGGACGAGCTGCGAATCGAGGAACTCATCGCATCCGGCGAGGTCTCGAAAGCGCTTGTCGCGCCCGACGACATCGGCCAGGCGCAGCGAATCGAAGACGCGCGTGGCCGTTACATCGTTTACCTCAAAAATACCTTTCCGCGAGATCTCACGCTGAAAGGCCTGCGCATCGTCATCGACTGCGCGAACGGAGCGGGGTACCGCGTCGGGCCCATGGTGCTCCGCGAACTGGGTGCCGAGATTATCGAACTCGGCTGCGAACCGAATGGACGCAATATCAACGATGCATGCGGCTCGCTCTACCCGGAGCACACGGCCGCCATGGTGCGTGATCTGGGAGCGGATATCGGCATCGCGCTCGATGGCGATGCGGATCGCGTAGTCGTGATCGATGAGCGCGGCGAGATCTTCGATGGCGACATGCTGATGTGGCTCTGTGCGCGAGACCTGCACCGGCGCGGGGCTCTCGCGAATAACACCGTAGTCGCGACGGTCATGAGCAATCTCGGGCTCGAACGGGCGTTGAATTCGCTTGGGGTCGAACTCAAACGCGCTCCGGTCGGCGATCGCTATGTCGTGGAAGAGATGCGAAGGGGCGGATACAACCTGGGAGGCGAACAATCGGGACATCTTCTCTTCCTCGATGATTCGACCACGGGCGACGGAATCATGTCGGCTCTGCAGGTCCTGGCGTTGATGGCGCGTAGCGGGAAGAAGCTGTCCGATCTCAACGAGGGATTCGAACGTTTTCCACAGATCACGGTGAATATTGGTGTTGCTGACAAGAAACCCCTCGAAGATCTCCCGGCGTTTCAGCTTGCGGTCGCTGAGATCGAAGAAGAACTCGGGGACGCCGGGCGCGTGCTGATTCGCTATTCGGGAACCGAGCTAAAGGCTCGGGTCATGGTGGAGGGCCGCGATCAGGCGCGGGTCTACGAGATTGCGAACCATCTGGCCGAAAAGTTGAAGCAGTCACTTGCAGGTACCAACTGAATCATGGAAATCGTTCTCTCGCTGGACAGCTGGCCGGCCCTTCGCGATTTCGCCGCCGACGACCGAGCCGAGCTGGGCGCCGCGGCCTCGCTCGCCGAGATTGCGGGCGTCGACAGTCTCAGGCTCTCGATCAACGAAGACCTGATGCCAGTGCGTGAAGCGGATGTGGATGCGTTGCGTCGCGCCGCGCGCTCGCTCGAACTGCGCATGCCGATCTCGCAGAGCCTTTTGAAGGTGCCGCTCGAAGCCCGGCCTGATCGCGTTGTTCTGGTCGGTGATCGGCTCGAGACGACGGGGCCGGCACCACCGGTGGATGCCCGCGTTGCAGGACCGGGGCTCGGAATCATCTTGAGGTCGCTCGAGGATGCGGGGATTTCGACCAGCGTACGAATTGCGCCGGAAGTCGATGCGATCAGGGCGATCCATGCGCACGGTGTAAAAGACGTCGAACTATTTACTGGCTATCTCGTCGATCTACCCGATGCGGAGCGTCGTGGCGCGCTCGCCACGCTCGGCGATACGGCTCGACTCGCGAGCAAGCTGCGTTTGGGAATCGCCGTAGCGGGCGGCCTCGATGACCGAACCGTTCAGGAAGTCCTGGAGGCCGCACCGTCGGCGGAGCGTGTCGTATTCGGACGCGGATTGGCGCGGCGAGCATTGCTTGTGGGACTCGATCGCGCAGTCCGGGATTTTCGCGACCGAATGCGTTGACCCCTGTTCTCGATCGACGGGCATTCGCTAATCCAATTCACGCTTGGCTACATTACTCTTCTTGACTCTTCTCGACTCTTCTAGAAGAGACTGAGCGGCGGTTTCGCAACGACCATGTTTGTGGCGATGTTGCGCCACAGGCGGTGTCGTAGCGGGATTACGAAGGGGTTGTGTGATGGTTCGAGCTTCGGGTGCCGAATGGCCGGGCGTGCTCCGAAAGGCGCCGGCGAGCCATCGAGACGGTGTGTGGCCGCTGGTCACCGGTGCCGAGATGCAAGCCCTCGATCGTCAAACCATCGAGGCCCTGGGCGTCTCCGGCGACGTTCTGATGGAGAGCGCGGGTCGGGCGCTGATCCGCCCGCTCCTCGAACTGCGCGCGTCTTCGACGCGCCGCGAAAAGCCGATCCGAGCATTCTGCGGCGTGGGTAACAACGGCGGGGACGGATTTGTTCTCGTTCGTCATCTGTGGCCCGAAGGAATTTCAGCCGAGGCGATTCTGATCGGGGATCCCGCGAGGCTCCCCCGCGATGCGGCATTGAACTGGGCTCGGCTGGAAACGATCGATGCACCACGGCGCATCGTCGATCCCGGCGACGAAGAGACGGATTGGAATCAGCTGCTGTCGGAAACCAGCGTTGCGATCGATGCGCTCTTTGGAACGGGGTTGAAGCGTGAGATCAGTGGCGGATACGCTCGCTTGATCGAGTCGCTCTCGGCCGCACGGGCGGACGGGCTGAAGGTTCTCTCGGTCGATATTCCGTCCGGCGTGTCGGCGCATTCGGGCCGCGTTCTGGGCGTTGCGGTGAGCGCTGATCGGACCGTCACGATCTCGCTCCCCAAGGTTGGGTTGGCCCTCGAGCCGGGGCGCTCGCAGGCCGGTCAGATCGAAGTCGCGCGCGTCGGGATCGTCGATCCAGACCCGGAGCGATTGCCGCGGGTCGAACTCTGGAATGGCCAGGCCGCTGCGCGATTGTTTCCACGCCGCCCGCGCGCCGGTCACAAAGGCAGTTTTGGGCACGTGCTGGTGATTGCGGGGTCCAAGGGCATGATGGGCGCGGCAGCGCTGTGTTCACGAGCCTGCCTGCGATCCGGGGCGGGCCTCGTGACCTTGGCGCATCCGGGCGGCTTGGGCGCAGATCCGGCGGGGCTGCTTGCGGAGGTGATGACGACCGACGTCGCCGCGACTTCCGGCGGCGGATTTGCGCGCGCGGCGGAAAAGGCGATCGAAGAACTCGCGGCATCGCGTGATGTGCTCGCCATCGGTCCCGGACTTGGGCGGGACGGGGAGACCATCGACCTCGTACGCAGACTCGTCGTCTCGATCGATCGGCCTATCGTGCTCGATGCCGACGGCCTCTTTGGACTTGCGGGCCAGCTCGATCTTCTTCACGGTCGAGAGGCGCCGATCATCTTGACGCCTCATCCCGGCGAAGCGGCGCGCCTGCTCGACATCGACGCCTCACGTCTGAACGCTGATCGAGTCGATGCGGCGCGAACGCTTGCCGAACGGAGCCGAGCAATCGTCCTGCTCAAGGGCGCAGCAACGGTGGTAGCGGACCCGGACGGTCGGACCCTCATCGTCCCGACAGGTGGCCCGGTCCTCGCGTCCGCAGGAACCGGTGATGTCCTGACGGGGATCGTGGCGGCGTTGCTTGCCGGGGGTCGACCGCCTTTCGAGGCTGCGGGCCTGGCCGCCTGGTGGCACGGCGCGACCGCCGACAGGTTGGATCCGGGGCGAGAGGGATTCGGACGCCTGGCCGGCGAGATCGCCGATGGCCTTCCCGATTGCGCGAACGAGACGATGCGATCGAATGCGGCGGGAGGAGGGGGCGATGCAGACCTGGACCTTCAATTCCCCGGACGCTGAACAAACTCTCGAATTCGGTGCCGAACTGGGTCGCTCAATTGGTTCGAATGGCCTGTCCATCGCATTGATCGGTCCGCTCGGAGCGGGCAAGACCGTATTCGTGAAAGGTCTGGCAACGGGCCTCGCTGTCGATCCGCGTATCGTATCGAGCCCAACCTTCGTGATCGCGCAGCAATATCCGGTACCCGAAGGTCCACACACGCTGAATCACGTCGACCTCTACCGTCTCGAGTCCTCGGGTGAACTCGAATCGATCGGTTTCTACGACATGCTGGCGCGGGGGCAGGTGACTGCGGTCGAATGGGCAGATCGCTTCCCCGATGTCCTCGGCCGCGAGTTTCTCTCGATCGAATTCGAGGGTCCGTCTCCGGAAGAAGAAGA
>JAQBEG010000573.1:0-4842 GCA_032123985.1 Deltaproteobacteria bacterium | reverse complement strand
AACCTGCGCAGCGCGAACGACCAGCCCGAAATCGTCGGTTTCACCGGTTTCGAGGACACCCGTCGGTCCGAGGTTCGTCTCGATCATCATCAGCTCGAAATCTCGCGTCGTCTCGACGTTCGTCAGACCCGCGTTCAGGTTGCCGACTCGACCAAGCGCATCCGCATAGTGGATGCGCTCGGTCGGCGTAAAGCCGCCATTCGTCGTTCGAGTCGCGGGAATGATATCGAATGCCTTGGCCTGCACCAGCGTCTGCGTCGCGTTGAAGCTGGCATCGTACGTCCCCGTCAGCGTCAGAACTTCCGCCGAGCCCAGAACGGTCGACACCAGATCGCTCGTACCGGGTGCACCGGGCGCATTGATGTAGAACAAAGGGTCGTCGGGCAACGTCCCGATCAGCGGGTCGACTACGACCGGATCGGATAGATCCGTAAGCGGATCCAAGAGCGTTAGTCCATGACCTCGCGAATCGAAGGCGGACACACCAAATCGAGGCGTCAGCCAGGCCCCAAGACTCGTCGCGGCAAACTCGTTGGCTACGCCAAGTACGTCGGGAAGGCCATGGACGGCGATGAACGCGGTCGCCTGAAACGGCGCCCCGAGTGCATTTTGACCGAACTTCGGATCGATGACGCGATACGCCGCGGAGATTACGTCGTTAGGATTGAGGACCGCCGGATCTCCGACGTTTGCTTTGGTCGCCGAAACCGAAACCGAGATCGTCTCGAGCTGACCATCCGGTGCGCCCGACGCGACCGTCACGCTGACTGAGGGCGCGATCGCTGCCTGACCGATTGCGGGGGAAGCGGACACATCGGGTGAAAAAGAGATCATGGCGGGAACGGAGGAGACGCCCGGCGTGGTGTTGAATAGCATGCCTCGGTCTCCGCCGATGTTTGCAGCGAAGAGACCGGAATGGGCCGTGGTTCCGGCTAGAACGTCGAATAGTTGAAGTGACGTGTCAGCGAGACTCATCTCAGCCGCTGAGGTCGAGAGGGGAGCGGAGCCCGGAGTTGGAATCATTGCGCCCAGGGTTACGACTTCTCGATAGGCCGCGAGGGCGTCGACGAGCGTATCCTCGTTCCCCACGATCAGATCCTCGGTCGTCTTGACCGCGTCGATGAATATTCGCTGATGCCCTTGTCCCGTCTCCTCGACCTGGGGTACGAAAAGCGTATACACTCCGCCCAGCGGCAGCACGAACTCGAGATCGATGTTGTCTCCGGTCGGCGCATCATACGGCTGCTTATCGACCCTGAAATTGGCGTCGTCGTTCGTGGCGAAGCCGTCCAGTAAACTCGTGACACCGAGAAAGAACCCGCCCGGCAAATCCGGAAACGCGTTGCAGGAACCTGGATCTGTCTGGCCACAGATCGGCGCGTATCCCGGAGCGTCTCTGTTCGACAAGAGGTAGGCGGCCGCGCCTTCCTCGATCTTGCCAACGCTTGGGTCGACGAGCAGATCGAGATGGGAGATCGCATCGGGCACAGGGAAATTCGTTGTTCCCCCGAACTGGGCCCCATTGATCGCGATGAAGGTGTAGTCGGTCGAGGCTGTGATCCCGCCGTTCACCAGACCGAGCCGTGTCGATGGCGTGCCGGCCAATGCGATCGGCGGACTGCCGACGTAATCCACCCAGCCGAGTACGACGATTCCGCTCGGCGGCCGTGGCAATCCCGTCATGCCATTGCTCGGATCCAGATCGAAGGTCGGCAGATCGATCCTGTAATTCGCGAGCCCCTGCCCCGGGCTAGACGAATCGCCCTCGACCTCGAAGAAGGCCAGCCTGAGCGCATCCTTGTTCAAAGAAAGTGCGAGATCGGCCAATGGCGGTAGGTAGATCTCGATGAACTCCTGGTGGATATTCGTCAGATCTCGCCCGACCGGTCCGTCATTGCCGGGCGCGTCTTGGTAGACCTCGGTGATCACAGGATGATCGGGGGGAAGCGCAAGACTAAGAGTCGGTGCGAGCAATCCGCAGACCAAAGCGGCTACTAATAATCTGAGAACACGATCGCGCAAAACGAGATGGACCATTACCTGTTGAACCTCCTGATGAACGACATAATATGCAATCGCCGTGCCGCCTCCGCCATACTGAGGTTGATGTGCTGAGCCATAGAAACGCCCTGCCCCGAGACATCGCGGCATATCACCCGGTCGGTGTGGGATATCACCAATACTGCTCGCCGCATTATCGAGGGTTTTCAACAGAAAGGCGGCCAGCCAGCCATGGACTGGCATCGGCATTGCATGAGCGGTCTCGGAATGACTGAAACGCGCATCCTCGTGGTTCGGGCACCCCGACCTCGCGTCGCGTGGGCCCTTCTGCTGTGGACTTTTTTCGCATTGGGGATCCCCGCAACTGCCGCCCAAGCCGGTAGCGATACCGACGGCGCGCCGATGCCCTCCTCGGACCCGCGCCAGATCGCTCTCGAGGAGACCCGCCATCCAGATGACCATCCGCTCGATCGAAGCGGCCTGATCGCGCGGCGTGATCGCAAGCGACTTCGACGACCTATCGTCGTACCACTTTTTGGTCAGGAGCTGGTCCTGAGCGGCCGTTTGACTGTGGACAATCAGGCCGAGATCGATCGATTGCGGGATTTTGACCTGGTCGCTCTCGACACGAACGATGAGGACCAAGATGGCGACGAAACCGAACTGAAGGACCGCGCGCGCGGAAGGCGCCCGCTCGACGATCAGATCATTCTCGATCAGCGCCTCGAACTCGACGCCTTTTATTCGTTCACCGACCACACGGCGGTCTACGTCGCAGGCGAGTTCGCCTACGCGGAGCGCGTCTATTCCGACTTCGAGCCGAAAATCGAACGCTGGACGCTCGCACGCAAGGAGTTCTGGCTCTACTTCGGCGATCTCTTCGAAACGCCTCTTGCGGTGCAGTTGGGTGCCCAGAATTATGCCGACGATCGACAATGGTGGTGGAACGAAGATCTCGATGCTGCGCGTGTCCGCTTCGAAAGTCCGACGGTCAACGCAGAGTTCTCCGCGGCGGAACAGCTCTTTCCCCGCGAGCTGGGAAACGACCAGATCGATTCGGAAGAAGACGAGATCCTACGCCTGCTTGCACAGATCGAGTGGGAATGGTCGAAGGATCACTCGCTCGCGTTGCGATTCTTGTATCAGGATGATCGCTCGGATGGATACAACTTCATCGGAGACCCGTGTGTCGCCTCGCTTCCCAACGGAGGACCCGTCAGTCCCTTCTTTCGGATCGGCTGCATCGACGCCGACCGCGAAGATGAAAGCGACGCGACGCTCTCATGGATCGGCGGAAGTGCAGCAGGCGGACTCGATCTCTCTCGAATTGGTCAGCTCCACTACTGGGCCGACGTCGCCGGCGTCTTCGGCAGCGAAACCTTCTACGACCTTTCCGGCTCCGACGCCGAACGTCGCGTCAGCGCGCGCGATCGACACTCGGTACAGGGCGTCGGACTCGATCTGGGTCTCAGCTGGGAGCTGCGCCTCCCTCTCGAACCGGCGCTCACCGTTGGCTATGCCCGGGGCTCGGGCCGCCACAACGACAGTGAAACCCGGCAACGTGGGTTCCGACAAACGAGCCTCCAGCGTAACAAGGACAAATTTCGCGGTGTGGCGACCTTCAAATACTACGGAGAACTCTTCGATCCGGAACTCGCCAACCTGGAGATCTGGACCTTTGGCGCGGGGATTCGTTTTCTTCGAGACAGCTCCCTCGACGTCGTCTACCACATCTACCGACAAGACGTGGCTTCAGAATTCCTTCGTGATGTCGGCTTCAAGCGAGATCCCTTCGGCCAAAACAAGAGCATCGGAGAAGAAATCGATGTTATTCTCGGAATCGAGGAATGGGAACACGTCGAGGTCAAGGCCGTGTTCGCAATGTTTCGAACCGGACAGGCCTTCGCGCCGGGGGATGATCAGAATAGTTTTCTCGGCTCGTTGCGGTTCCGCTTCAACTTCTAAATCGGCTGCGGTTTTTCAGAGGACGCCGAGCGCCTTGGCGCTGTGCTCACAGGACGCGATGACGGCTCCGAGCGTCGGGCGGCGCTGCTCGATCCGCCAGGAAATGTCGACATGTCGCAAGAGCGACAGGTGGGTCCACTTCTCTACGTCGTCCAGGAAGGTCTTCGACGACGTGGCGAGATAACTCTCGACGAATGCGTTCTCTGCGTCTCGGAAAGCGCGGACATCGCCCAACTCACGCAAACCCTGTTCCCGTACGTGAGCCACAAAATTGCCCACGTCCAACGCCGGATCGCCCATCGTATAGAGATCCAGATCCAGCAGGACGAGGTCAGCCGAGCCAGCGATGACCTGATCAGGATAGAAATCGCGATGGATCGGGCATACCGGACGACTCGCCAACGCCTCTGCCACCGGACGCGCTGACTCCAGCAGACGTTGAATTTGTTCCGCAAGAATCGGAGCCTTGACCGCCACCCTCGGAAGCCTCTCCTCGAGGATCGCCAGTTCGTTGCCGACCGTGTGCCGCCTATCCGTCAGCACGCCATCCGTGTGAAGCTCAGCCAACGCGATGCCGAGTTTCGCGAACCGTTCCGTGGTCGCCGTCCCCTTCGACACGAGTTCAGTCATGCACGGGCCTGAATAGAATCGCTGCACCGTCATATCGAGTTCGGTCACCACCCCGAGCGGGTCGCAGACCGTGAACCCGAATGCACCCGTCTCCGAGAATCCGCGTGCACGAAGGGCACGTGCAACCCCGTCGCTACGACGATTTGCGCCCTTCGAACGAATCTTGCCGACGAAACGACCCTGCCCGCCTCCATCTTCGATCGCATTGCCTTCGAACGAATAAAGGATGACACAACGACGACCGGG
>JAQBEG010000572.1:0-3226 GCA_032123985.1 Deltaproteobacteria bacterium | reverse complement strand
ATCATCGGCTTCGAGCTGACGATCCTCTTTGGCGGTGTTCTGACGGTGATCGGGCTCCTGATTCTCGCCGGGCTCTATCCGCGTCCTCTCGACGAGCACTACAGCCCGAGGTTCTCCGCGGAGGAGTTCGGCGTGGTCGTGAAATGCGAAGACCGAGACGTGGCTGAAGTCGAATCGCTGATGCGCGGTCACAATGCGAAGGAGGTGACCCTTGCTGCCTCGCATTGATCTCTTGAGCTTGCACGGAGGAGCCTCCACACGCGGGCTGCTCGTGGCCTCATTGCTGACGGCACTGCTCGGCTTGCCGGGCTGTTGGGAGCAGGTTTCCGTCGAATGGTTTCCCCAGATGAAGTGGCAGCCGTCGGTTCAAGCCTTTGAGCTGAATCCCTATCAGGGACGCATCAGCATGTTTTCGCCGCCGGAGGGAACGATTCCGGTTGGCTGGGGCGATGTCGCTTATCCGGCCACGCTTTCTCCAGAGGATCAGGAAACCCTCGCGAATCCCCAGTCGGCAACGCTCGTCTCGCTCAAAAACGGTGAAGCGCTTTTCAACACGAACTGTGCCGCCTGTCATGGTCCGACCGGCGGCGGCGATGGCCCGATCGCCGCGCCCAACGGCCCACTCGCCGGCGTCCTGCCGATCGGACCCGGATCGCCGATGGGTTTCAGTCTGGCGCCGGGTCTCACGGACGGACATATCTACACCACGATCTCGCTCGGCCGAGGCCGGATGCCGAATTATCGTCGCATCTCGCCAGAAGGTCGCTGGGACGTCGTGAATTACATACGTGACCTAAACGGTCAGGGAGGTCGGTAGTGAGCAACGCAGCAACGGCTGCCGAGCGCGCGAATCCGGGTGCACTGCCCCAGCCGCTCACGAATATTTGCTTGGCCTTTGCGGTCCTGGGTGTCGTGTCCTTCGTCGGTGGCGTGATCACGGATCCTCAGACGGCATGGCTGGCCTACCACGCCAATTTCATTTTCTTCACGATGCTGGCCTGCGGCGGACTCATGCTGACTGCGATCTACTCGATCGTCGGTGCGTTCTGGCCAGGACCGTATCGCCGCTTTGCCGAATCGCTCGCTGCGTTCCTACCGATCGCCCTGGTACTTGGTGTGATCGGTGTCTTCGGGGGTGACTACATCTTCGATTGGCAGGCGAACGGAGCCATGCACGGCAAAGAACTGTGGCTCAATACGACGCGCTTCTATGCGACGGATCTCGGACTGCTCGGAATCATTTCGCTGCTCGCGGTAATGTTCTTGAAGGCGTCCGCTAGACCCACACTTCGAAACCTTGCCGAGAATGGTCAGGGCTTCGCGAAGAAGATGGCCGAGAATTGGACGGCGGGCTGGAAGGGCGATGAAGAGGAGCGCGTTGCTTCGAAATCGCGAACCGCTGTCCTGGCGCCCCTCATCGCGCTGACTTACGGGCTCGGTTTCGCGGTGTTCAGCTTCGACCAGGTCATGTCCATCGAGCAGGCCTGGTTCTCGAATCTCTTTGGCAACTTTGTGTGTTGGGGTGGAATCCTCTCCGCCGTGGCGGCCTGTGCCCTTTCTGGCGTCTTTAGCCGGAAGCTAGAGGGTTTCGAGGGCGAGATCACCGAACGTCGGATGCACGATATTGGCAAGTTGATGTTCGCCTTCTCGATCTTCTGGATGTACCTCTTCTGGTCGCAATACCTGGTCATCTATTACGGCAATCTTCCCGAGGAGACCTACTTTCTCCGCGATCGGCTGGGTGACCAGTTCATGATCGACAAGGGCTATTCCGCGGCTGCTTTCGCCAAGAGCTGGACGAATTGGGACTTCGAATGGGCGCGTCTGCAAACCGGCTACGGCTGGGTTTCGATGACCGTCTGGGCCAGTGTCTGGCTCATCCCGTTCTGGGTCCTACTGGGTCAGCGACCGAAGAAGACCCCGTGGATCGCGGGTCCTGTTGCGGCAACCCTTCTCTTCGGACTCTGGCTCGAGCGGAACGTGCTGATCTGGCCCTCGGTGATCAAGGGCGACATGCTCTCCTGGTTCGGACTGATTCAGGTCGGCATCGCGCTCGGCTTCCTAGGAATCTTCCTGCTCGTGGTGCTCTTCTACTCGCGGGTCTTTCCGACGGTCGCGGTGTCGGTCAAAGACTAACGGGCCCGTCGGCGTCGATGGGAGCGCTATTCTCCGCCAATGCCTTCCGATTATATGCCTTCTGACGAAGGGGCGAGCGCCTGGCACGAGTCGGTCCCGAATAGACGCTTCGGATTGCTTCGAGGTGGAGCAATCCTGCTCGAGCAGGACGGCTTTCGGATCGTCGCTGCCCGTGGTCGAAGACGCCCGACGCTGCACCCCTACGAGTCGCTAACGCATGTCTACGCAGCCGAGCGCATGCTGCTGATCGGGTTGACGTCCGGCCTGCTCACGATCAGCAATCATCAGTTCAGGGATCCCGCCAACGATCCTGCAGAGCTTCGACGCGTACTGTTGGCTCGACTCGCAGATCGTCCCGATGGTCAGCATTTGATCAACGAGATGGCCGAGGTCGACCGCCTCGGCACTCGAAGTTTTCGGAGCATCGTGACCTGGGCGACGGCTGCGTTGTGTGTCCTGGGGACCGGGTTTCAACTTCGAGATCCGATGCTCGAAGAGATTGGCGCCTTCATGCCGGAGCTCTTTGCCCGCGGCGAATACTGGCGCGCAGTGACATCTCATTTCATGCACGGCCTATCGCCCGTGCCCGCGATCGTGAGCTTGTTCGTTGGGAATCTGCCCGGCCTTCCTTTCCATCTGGCAATCAATGTCGGGGGTCTGCTCGTTCTCGGACATCTGGTCGAGGGCCCACTGGGATCGTGGCGAACGGCCATCGTCTTTGCTCTCTCTGGAATCGGCACGATCATGGGAATCATCTTCGCCAACCATTTCGAAGTGATCGGCGCCTCCGGTCTCGTGTCAGGTTTGGCCGGCGCGATGCTGGCACTCGAGCTCAATTGCCCGTCGTCTCTGCCAAGTTACTGGCGGCTGCCACGACGGCTGTTTATCGCGGCAGTCATCCTGCAATTCGCCGTCATCGATCAGCTAATGTGGCGTTACGTTGCGGGTGGGGCCCCATATCGGCGGCTTTGCCGGAGGATTTCTGGCGGCATGGCTGTTGAGGCGACCCAGCCTGGAGAGTCTGGTTCCCACGCCGCGACTCAAACTTTCGACGTATTGTGCACTGGCGTTGCTCGTCGTGGGAATTCTG
>JAQBEG010000571.1:0-3564 GCA_032123985.1 Deltaproteobacteria bacterium | reverse complement strand
GACGATCGATTGAGGATCGATTGAGGATCGATTGAAGATTGATCTAGCGATGATCGACAAAAAATGACGATGATTTACGATAATTCACGATGCATTGACGACACGGGGTCGCCGGACTGCATCTCCGGACGATAGGCCACTTTCGTAGCCCTCCGCCAAGTCTCCGGGTTACGCTTCGCCTCGCACCCAGAACTCTTCGAACCCCCTGAAACTTGGGTTCGATGCGTATCGATGGCCGCGTTCGCCCAGCGAGAGTCGAGGAAATCGAGCCATCAGCGCTGAGAGGGTCTCCGCAGCCTCGAGGCGCGCGAGATGGGCGCCCAGACAGAAATGCTGGCCGCCCCCAAAGGCCTGGTGGTGGGTGTCCTCACGCTCGATGTCGAATCGATTCGGATCAGGATAGATCGCGGGGTCGCGATTTGCGGCCGCCAACGAGACCGAAAGCGATTCGCCCTGGCCGATCTTGACGCCATCGATCTCGATATCCTCATGCGCGATACGGCCGGAATTGGTGACGGGTGTGTCGTAACGCAAGACTTCCTCGATCGCATTCTTCATCAAGCCGGGGTGCGCCCGGAGTTTCTCGAGTTGATCGGGATGTCGCAGGAGTGCCATCACGGCATTGCCGATCAGATCCGTCGTCGTGAGGTTGCCTGCGAGCAGCAGGAGCGTGCACTGCGAGACGATCTCGTCTTCGGTCAACCGATCACCGGCTTCCTCGGTAGCGATCATCGAACTCATCAGGTCTTCACCGGGAACGCTTCGCCGCCGCTCGATTTCGTTCAGGAAGAATTTTCTGAGTTCGACGAAGGCATCCTCCGCGGCGGCGACATCGGCTGCGTCGTTGACCGGGCTAAAGGCGACTTTGATCGAGGCGTCGGACCAGCTCTTGAATTGGGCGTGCTTCTCTGGGTCGATCCCGAGTAGCTCTGCAATCACGACCGTGGGAATCGGATTGGCGACTGTCGCCGTCAGGTCGAACTCGCCGTCTTCGAGTTCGCCGATGACGCGAGTCGCGATCTCGCGCGCACGCCCCCGCCAACGTTCGACCGCCCGTGGCGTAAAGGGGTGGCGAACAAGGTTCCTCAAGCGGCGATGGCCGGGATCATCCATCAAGAGCATGGAAGGTTCTTCGTCGTCTCGGCCGAGAAATTCCCGCGCGAATCCGCCCGCAACGCCCTTGCGCGGATCGCTCCAATAATCGGGGTTGCGGAGGATGTTGAAGACGTCGTCGTGGCGGGTAAACAGGTAACGGCCGAGCTGCTTGTCGTGGTGGATCGGATCGCGTTCGCGTAGCTCGGCGAGAATGGGATAGGGGTCCTCACGGAACAACGGATCGAGCGCCATCAGCTGGATTCCGGTCGGCAGGGGCGAGGACTCGGCGGTCGGGGGCATGAAATAGTGTCTCCGTTGAAATGGGCGTCGCTCGATGATGCATTCTAGCGAGGGACTGGCTGAGCGGGTTCATTGGGGCGGACGCGGCGTGCAGCACGCCGCTTTCTGACGCACTGCGCCAATAAACCTCGCGACGAGGGTGCGTCGGCCCCGATTCGCGTGGAATCCGTTGTCACAAGAAAGCCGTCACCGGAATCTAAATCTGTTTGCGGACAACGCCACCGGTTTCCCCAAAGATTCCGTATGGTATGAAGCCGCCGTTTTCCGGATGACGGCCTCGCTTCAACAACGCCACGAGCTGTTCGAATTCGGCTCGGCGAGTTCCGGGCGATTTTAAACTGAGTTTGGACTGACGTGGAGATGGGAGCAATCGCATGATTCTGGAGGGCTTTCGGCTGATGGCCGTCGGCATGTTCACGGTCTTCGCGTTCCTGGTCCTTCTCGTCGGTATGATGAAGGGGTCGGCGATCTTCTTCGAGAGGTTCGCCCATCGATTCCCAGAAGATGCTTCAGAGGATTCCATGACCGCGCGGTCTGGCAACGATGGAGAGATCGCCCTCGCGCTCGCAGTCGCCGAGGCCTATCGACAAGGGCAGAGAGTCTAAGATGGCGAAAAAGCTGATTACAGTCATGAATACGTCCTTCCGTGATGGCTTCCAGTCCGTCTACGGTGCTCGCGTCAAGACGCCGGACTTCCTTCCTGCGGTCGAGGCTTCGGTCGAAGCCGGCTTCACGCATTTCGAGGCAGGCGGCGGGGCGCGATACCAGTCCCTGTATCTCTACTGCCAGGAAGACGCGTTCGACATGATGGATGCGTTTCGCTCGACCACCGGGCCGAGTGCGAATCTCCAGACGCTCTCCCGCGGTGTGAATGTCGTCGGACTCGATTCCCAGAGTTCCGACATCATTGATCTGCATGCCAAGCTTTTCAAGAAGCATGGCATGACGACGATTCGCAACTTCGATGCGCTCAACGATGTCAGAAATCTCTCGTATTCCGGCCGCTGCATTGCGGAAGCGGGCTTGAAACACGAAGTCACGATCACGCTGATGGAGCTGCCGCCGGGCTGCGAGGGCGCGCATACGCCCGACTTCTACATGGGCGTGCTCGAGGGCATTCTCGATGATGGTGTTCCCTTCGATTCGATCTGTTTCAAGGATGCGTCGGGCACTGCGGTCCCTTCGAAGGTCTACGAAACGATCAAGCTCGCCCGACAGCGGCTCGGCAACGACATGCACATCAGATTGCATACGCACGAAACGGCGGGCGTGAGCGTCAGCGCGTATATCGCTGCGCTCGACGCGGGCGCAGATGGCATCGATCTCGCCCTGGCACCCGTATCCGGTGGCACGAGCCAGCCGGACTTCATCGTGATGTGGCACGCACTGCGCGGGTCCGAATACGTCCTGGGGAACGACGACGTTGCCATCGACGTCGACAAAGTCGTCGAGGCAGAGGCTGTCTTCAAGGATTGCATGAAGGCCTATTTCGTTCCGCCCGAGGCGACCGCGGTGGAGCCGCTGATTCCGTATTCGCCGATGCCCGGTGGCGCGTTGACGGCGAACACCCAGATGATGCGCGACGCCGGAACGCTCGGTCAGTTTCCCGACGTGATTGCGGCGATGAGCGACGTCGTGAGAAAGGGTGGTTTCGGCACTTCGGTGACTCCGGTGAGTCAGTTCTACTTCCAGCAGGCCTACAACAATGTCGTCCTCGGACCCTGGAATCGAATCGCCGACGGGTACGGGAGGATGGTGCTCGGCTATTTCGGGAAGACGCCCGTCGAGCCCGACGCAGAGATCATTCGGCTTGCGAGCGAGCAGCTCAAATTGGAGCCGACGACGCGCAACCCGCGCGAAATGAATGACGAGGATCCGAACAAGGGCATCGATGCTGCAAAGGCTCTGCTTGCGGCGCGGAATATCGAGGCCACCGACGAATCGATCTTTATCGCCTCGGCGCTGAAAGAAAAGGGCATTGCATTTCTCGAAGGTGAGCGGCCTGATGGCGTACGAAAACTCGACCCCGCCGAGGCTGGAGCGACGGCCGCTAGTAGCGGATCGAACGCCTATACCGTCGAGGTCAATGGCCGGCGCTACGCAGTTGAATTCGAGGGCGGTCAAGCAAAGGTCAACGGAAAAGCCTACGCCTATGCGATCAGTGAAGGG
>JAQBEG010000570.1:0-7064 GCA_032123985.1 Deltaproteobacteria bacterium | reverse complement strand
GGTCCGATTCTCTGGATCGCAGGCGGCCGACACAAGGGCGGCGACCTCACGCCGCTGATCGCGAGTGTGGCCGGTCGCGTGCGGTGTGCTCTATTGATCGGCGAGGCCGCGGGCGCCTTCGAAAAGGCACTCGAAGGGGAGATCCTCTGCGAGCGCATCGGCGACCTCGCGAAGGCGGTCCAACGCGCCTCCGAGATCGCCGAGCCTGGCGACGTCGTTCTTCTCGCGCCGGCGTGCTCGAGTTTTGACCAGTTCGAAAACTTCGAAGACCGAGGACGCCAGTTTCAGGCGGCCGTCGCGGCACTCGAGAATTCCGCGGTGTCGTCATGAGCAAAGCTGTTCAGAAGCCGACGACAATCGGCCTGGATCCCGGGATCTCGATCGCGACCGCCCTGCTCATCTCAATGGGTGTCGTCACGAGCTACAGCGCCACCGCGGCGCTCGCACTCGACGCCAGCTTCCCACCGCTTTTTTTCGACCACCTGATCGGACTAGCCATCGGTCTCGCCGCGGCAGCGGGCGCCTACGCCCTACCCGCCTCCATCCTGCGACGAGCGGCTATCCCCGTTTGGCTCCTCACCGTCGCGATGTTGATGGCCACCCTCGCATTCGGAATCGAGGTCAATGGTGCACAACGCTGGCTGGAGCTGCCCGGCGTCCATCTCCGATTCCAGCCGGGCGAACTCGCAAAATGCGCAACTCTCGTCGCCGTCGCCGCATGGTTGTCGCGCAAGGACGACCGTCGGGAAGTATCGACGCGACGATCGATCCAGGCGGCCGGCATAGCACTGCTCCCGGCTGGCCTTCTGCTCCTGCAACCCGACCTTGGAAACGCGGTGGTGCTCGTATCGCTCGCCGCCTTCCTGCTCTTTGTTGCCGGAACACCATGGCCTCGCTTCGTCGTTCCGGGCATCGCGGGAGTGGTGCTCGTCAGCACCTACGTCGTGACGAATGCCTATGCATGGCGACGGATACTGGGTTTTCTCGATCCATTCCGTGAACGACAAGGCTCCGGCTGGCAGCTGGTTCAATCCTACGTCGCATTTGGCCACGGAGGACTCCTCGGCCAGGGTCTCGGAAACGGTCGACAGAAGCTCGAGTACCTGCCGGAGGTCCACACGGACTTCGTTCTCGCGCTGATTGCCGAAGAGCTTGGTCTGATCGGCGTTCTCTTCGTGCTCGGCGCGTTCGCCGCACTATGGGTAACGGGAACGCGCGTTGCCAAACGTGCGCGCGACCGTTTCGACCTGCTCTGTGGGTTCGGCATGGTGACGTTGTTGACGGTGCCTGCCTTCCTCAACGCCTCGGTCGTCATGGGACTCATTCCAACAAAGGGACTGACCCTGCCCTTCCTTTCGTATGGACGAAGTTCACTCGTCGTCAGCTGTGTCGCACTCGGCATTCTGCTCGGCGTCGCACGGCGACATCCACCGCATAAGACTTCGGAGGTGAAATGGCAAGGCGTTGGGTGATTGCCGGTGGCGGTACGGGGGGCCATGTAACGCCGGCGCTCGCGCTGGGCGAGGCGATCCAGGAACGCGGTGACGAAGTCCTCTTCATCGGCTCGTCGCGGGGACTCGAAGCGCGACTCGTTCCCGAGGCGGGCTTCCGACTCGAAGCCCTTCCGAGCGAACAGGTTGTGGGAAGAAACTTGTGGGGCCGCGTGCGTGGCGCGATATCGATTCTGCGAAGCATCGGCACCGCTAGACGCATCATTCGGAAATTCAATGCCGATGCGGTTCTTTCGGTCGGAGGGTATGCGGCGATGCCCGCAGCCGTGGCCGCCTGGACATGTGGCCGGCCTCTCTTCCTCGTAGAGCCCAACGCGATCCCAGGGCGGGTCAATCGACTGACTGCACGGTTCGCCCGAACCATCTTCGTTGGATTCGAGGCGACGATTCGGTCTCTTCCGCGCGGCAGGGAAAGTATCTTTGTCGGTGTGCCCCTACGGCGGGCGCTCTATCGGACCTTCGCCGCCGGCAGAAAATCCGGATTGCCGGCGACCCCTTTGCGCATACTGGTCTTTGGGGGAAGCCAAGGCGCACGACAACTCAACGAAAACGTCCCCGAAGCGCTCGCTCGCCTCGCGAAAAATTCCGTCGAGGTCTTTCACCAGACCGGGGAATCCGACCGAGATTCCGTTTCTCAGCGCTATGCAGAACTAGGCATCTCCGCCGAAGTGGTTGCGTTCGAAGTCGATATGCCGAAACGATATCGCTGGGCAGATCTCGCCATATGCCGGGCCGGTGCGTTGACGGTCGCCGAACTAGCGCTCGCTGGAATTCCCGCGCTGCTCGTACCCTATCCCTTTGCCGCCGACGATCATCAAGCCGCTAATGCTCGCGCTCTTGAAATGGCGGGCGCTGCACGTCGCCTTCAAGCGCATCCTCTCGACCTGACCGAACTCGCCCAGGCCGTTGCCGAATTCGTAACGTCACCCGGCCGACTCGTATTGATGCGCGAGGCGGCAGCACGCCTCGCGCGCCCGAACGCCACCAACGAAATCATTGACCACTGCATCACCCGCTTGAGCGGCCATTCACCCGAGGTCGCCAATGACACGAAGGATTCCTCGTGCAGCGAAAGCTGAGCCACCTTCATTTTGTCGGAATCGGCGGCATCGGCATGGCCGCCCTCGCCGAGTTACTCCACGCACAGGGTTTCGAGGTGTCGGGGTCGGATTTGGTTTCCGGCCCAACCATTGAACGACTACGCGAACTCGGCTTACGTGTGGACATCGGACACGACGCGACGAATGTAGGCCGCGCGGAAACCGTGATTCGATCGTCAGCCATTGCCGACACCAACCCTGAACTCGACGCGGCTCGTCGCGCGGGAATCTCGATCGTTAGTCGCGGCGCCCTGCTCGCCGAAGTGATGCGCACGAAGGACTCAATCGCGATTGCAGGATCGCACGGCAAGACGACCACATCTGCGATGGTCGCGCATCTCCTCGATTCGGCAGGGCTTGATCCAACCGCCTTGATCGGCGGCCGCGTACCCCGGGCGGGCGGCTCTGCGAGTCCGGTCAAGCTAGGCCAGGGCGACCTGCTCGTCGCCGAAGTCGACGAAAGCGACGGTTCGTTCCTGCTCACGCGACCGATCCTCATCGTGATCACGAACGCCGATCCGGAACATCTCGACCATTACGGAACACGAGAAGCCCTACTCGATGCCTTCGTCGAGTTCGCGAACAGCGTGCCGTTCTGGGGAGCTGCGATACTCGGTATCGACCATCCTGGCATTGCAGAGATCGCACCGCGTATCACGACGCGAAAGATCGGCTTCGGGTTCTCAGCAGATGCCGATGTCTGCGCGGAATCGGTCGAGAATATCCAGTACGGACAGAGATGCCATGTCCGGCTCCTCTCGGGCGACCGCTTCTCGTTCGACCTTCCGATGCCAGGCCGACACAACGTCCTGAATGCGCTCGCTGCGATCGCGGTCGCGCTCGAGCAAGGTGTACCCGCCAGCATCCTTCCGGAGGCCCTTGCGGAGTATCCCGGTGTCGCTCGTCGATTCGAGCGGAAGGGTCAGAGCTCTGGAATTGAATTCGTCGACGACTACGCCCACCATCCGGCTGAAGTCCGGGCCACGCTTTCGGGGGCGCGTAGTTTTCACCGTGGCCCGATCACGGCCATCTTCCAGCCCCACCGCTATTCCCGCACACGCGACTGCTGGAATGATTTCCTCACCGCATTCATCGATGCAGATCGAGTCATCATCAGCGACATCTATGCCGCAAGCGAAACGCCGATCGACGGCATAAGCGGCGACACGCTCGCCAATGCGATTCGTGTGGCCGGGCACGCAGAGACGTTCTTCGGCGGCTCGATCGACGACATCGAAAAGGACTGGCCCGAGAAATTCGAACGCGGCGAACTCGTCCTGACCCTCGGCGCCGGCGACATCGTAACACTCGGGCCGCGGCTCATGGCCGCGATAGAAGCGGTAGGCGGAGGAGGTTCATGATCGAAGCCGCTGCACGCCGTGCCCTGGAAACGTGTCTCGCCGAACGCGTCGCGTTCGACGTTTCCCTCGCCCGCCACACATCGCTCCGAATCGGGGGGCCAGCCGACGCCATCGCAACACCAAAGGACCGAGCTGAACTCGCTCAGGTCCTCCACATCTGCGCCGAGCATGCATTGCCGACCACCGTGCTCGGAGCGGGATTCAACGTACTCGTCCGTGAAGGAGGCATCCGCGGTGTCGTTCTTCGCCTCAAGAAACTGCGTCGCATCGATCGCGAGGCGGCCGATTTGATCTCAATCGAAGCCGGCGCATCGCACGCGACCATCACGCGCTATTGCATCGAACATGCCCTAAGTGGATTGGAGTTCGCCGCCGGAATTCCGGGCACACTCGGCGGCTGGCTCGCGATGAATGCGGGAATCGGCGTCCGCGAGATGAAGGACGTCGTGTTCAACATCGACATCATGGATCGAAAGGGCGAACGGGTACTGCGCATCGCACGCGACGAGCTCGTCTTTCACTACCGAGCACTCGAGGGACTCGCACCCGGATCGATCATCGTCGCTGCCCAACTACAAATCAAAGAAAGCGAGCGAGCCGAAGTCCAGTCCGAGGTCGATCGCCTACTGGCCGACCGACAGTCCAGCCAGCCGATCGATACTCCCAGCTGCGGCTCAGTCTTTCGAAATCCGCCGGCTCGATTCGCGGGACAACTGATCGAGACCGTAGGACTGAAGGGTGCTCGCGAGGGCGCGGCCGAGATCTCGTCAGTGCACGCGAATTTCATCGTGAATCACGGCGGAGCGACGGCCAGCGACGTCCTCCGATTGATCGAACGAGCTCGCGCGAAGGTCGCAGACGAAACAGGAATTCGACTCGAAACCGAGGTGCACGTGCTAGGCGTCGATCTCGCTGAAACAGAGGACGATCCGCAATGAACATTTCGAATTCGAATAGGAACCAGCGGACCAAACGGCTGCGCGCTACAGCAGGCGCAGCCGATGCGAGCGCTCGCGGAATGCGCGCGAGAGATCATCTCGCGCGCAAACGACGACAGGAACGACAGCGCCTGGAGCGGAATCGCTGGCGTGCGGAGAATTCCGAAAATCGCGCGCTCGTTCGCGGTGCTCTTGCACCGATCCTGTTGGCATTCTCCTTCGCGGCCGGGGTCCTGGCCGCGTCGCCACTCTTCGAATTCTTCGTATTCAGCCAAACACCACTCGAACGAATCGCGGTTCAGGGTGCATTCGCACTTTCGCCTTTGGCGATCATACAGGCTGCGGGCGTCGAAGCGGGACGACCGTTGGACACGATCGACCCTGTCAAGCTCCGCGAAGTCATCGCGGCAGAACCCTGGATTGAATCAGCCCGAGCCCTACGTCTCCCGACGGGCACACTCGTCATCTCGGTCGTCGAACGCCAGGCCCTTGCACGCTGGCAAAAATCTCCGTCCTTCGGCATTGAACTCATAGACCGGCGTGGCGATCGATTTCCCGGCGAAACGGAGCCCGGCGGCCCGCTGCCGCTCGTGCGAGGACCGATCGAGCAAGGTCGCTCGCTTCCCATTTCGGCAATGGAAATTCTCACCGAAATGCAACGTTACGTGAGCCTAACAAGGAACCCGAGCGCGATGACTCTGTATTTGCCCAGCCACGATTCGTCCTCGCTCGAAGAACAATCGGGTTATGTGCTCCAAATTGGCGAGGAAGGCCCGCGCGCATTCCTCGGAATACAATTTCTCAGCCGACGCGTCGCGCGACTTGCCGCCCTTCTCGAGAGCGAAGAGTCGAAGTTGCAGAAAGCGGGTTGGATCGATCTTCGGTACGCAGATCGTGCAGTTCTGCGGAACGAGCCCGCCTCGGGGTAGAGGCGGATCAAGCGGCGGTAGGACACGGACGTGTCATGCCGTCCATACAGGAGGTCCCCGGATGGGGATCTTCACTTCTCCGGTCAGGGGAAGAAGGGGGTGCAACATGTCCAAGAAGGACGACGTCATCGTCGGGCTCGATATCGGGACGACAAAAATTTGCGCAGTAGTCGCGGAGGAAACGGAAAACGGTATCGACATCGTCGGTATCGGAACCCATCCGAGTCGCGGCCTCCGAAAGGGTGTGGTTGTCGACATCGACGCCACCCTCAACTCCATCAAACACGCGGTCGAAGAAGCGGAACTGATGGCCGATTGCGAGATCACGTCGGTCTATGCCGGGATCGCAGGCGGTCATATTCGCGCCTTCAACTCGAGCGGGGTCGTTCCGATCCGGAATCGCGAGGTCTGCGAAGGGGATGTCAAGCGCGTGATCGACGCGGCCAAGGCCGTGGCGATTCCGATGGATCGCGAAGTGATTCACGTTATTCCGCAGGAATTCATCATCGACGACCAGGACGGGATTCGCGAGCCGCTCGGAATGTCTGGGGTTCGGCTGGAGGCGAAGATCCACATCGTCACGGCGGCGGTCGCAAGCGCCCAGAATATCGTGAAGTGCTGCAACAAAGCAGGGCTGAACGTGATCGACATCGTGCTGGAGCCATTGGCATCCGCCGCCGCGGTGGTCGCCGACGACGAGCGCGAGCTCGGAGTGTGCATGATCGACATCGGCGGAGGCACAACGGACATCGCGGTCTTTGCGAACGGCTCGATCAAGAACACGTCGGTCCTCGGTCTCGGCGGATATCACCTCACGAATGACATCGCCGTCGGATTAAGAACACCGTTTGAGGAAGCGGAGCGAATCAAGAAGAAATTCGGTGTCGCGTCGGCGCGATATCTCGGCTCCGACGACATCATTAGCGTCCCGTCCGTCGGAGGACGAAAACCGCGTGAGATTTCACGGAAAATCCTCTGTGAGATCATCGAGCCTCGGGTCGAGGAGATCCTCAGCCTGGCTCGCCAGGAACTGATCAGGGCAGACCTGATCCACAAAATCCCATCCGGATTGGTCCTGACCGGCGGTGCTTCGGCGCTTTCCGGAATTGCAGAGCTCGCCGAGGAAATATTTGAAGCGCCGGTTAGACAGGGGCTGCCGACGTCGATCGGTGGGCTGCAGGATGTGGTTCGTAGCCCCATGTATTCGACGGGAGTGGGGTTGGTG
>JAQBEG010000569.1:0-9251 GCA_032123985.1 Deltaproteobacteria bacterium | reverse complement strand
TATACGCTACGACCTGAGCCGGAGAAGATTGAGCATCAGATCTCCTTATTGCTCACGGATCCGGATCCCTTCGGCGCGGACACCTTGCGGTCTGTAATCCAGGGGAGAGTCTCGACGAATTTTCAGAACATCGGTCCAGCGCTTGACGCATAGATTGATTTCGAGGTAGCCCAGCGGTGTCGGTAGACTATGCTAGTAGCGAGCGTGTCGACCGGATACGCGATGGTTCATGTGTCTGAATTCTTGGTTGGAGACGCTATGCGTGAATATCGGACAGCTGTGATGGACAATCGGCGTTGGGCCGAATTCAAATCGCGACCGGATGACATCTTTGTCTGCACGCCCGCCAAATGTGGCACGACGTGGACTCAGATGATCGTCGCCAATTTGCTCTGGCCGGCAGGGGAACTACCCGGGCCCATGATGATGCTCTCGCCCTGGATCGAAGCCGAATTCATCCCGGCCGAGGCGATGTACCCGATGCTCGAAGCGCAGACGCATCGCCGCTTCCTGAAGAGTCATACGGCTGCCGACGGGATACCGTTTTTCGACGACGCGAAATACATCGTAGTCGGGCGCGATGGCCGTGACGCCTTCATGTCGATGTGCAATCACATGGAACGGCTAAAGATGACGGATGATCTGAACGCGAAAGCGAGGGAAGCCGGGATTCCGGAGATGCCAGCGTACGACGGCGATGTCCATGCCTTCTTCGATCGCTGGCTCGCCGATGATGATTATTTCTTCCACATCATCGCGACATACTGGGAGCGCCGGCTGCAGCCCAATATGCTTCTGGTGCATTACGCTGATCTGAAGTCGGACCTCTCGGGAGAGATGCACCGCATAGCGGATTTTCTATGCATCGACGTGCCCGCTGCACAGTGGGATGACGTCGTCGATCGCTGTACGTTCGAAACCATGCGCGAGAACGGCGACAAGGTCGGCCCATTCGACATGATGTTCGAGGGCGGTGCCAAGGGCTTCATCTTCAAGGGAACCAACGGTCGCTGGCGAGATGTCCTGACAAGCGATGAAGTCGCCCGATATCAGAAGCGTGCCGCGGAGTGTCTGCCGCCCGAAGCTCTGGATTGGCTCGAGCACGGGCGCAATCCCAAAGCATAGTTGACGGGCGCCTAGCCGAGCCCTCTTCGCCGGTTACGCAACCGCGCGAACCAACCCGGACTCGCATCCGCACGACGTGTCTCCTCCACCTTTGCGAATGCCGCCAGATGGACCACGCGTCCTTCTGCCACGAGTCCGGCCGCAATCAGACTGGGCGCCCGCAATCGCACCTCCGTTCCTATTCCAATGGACGGGTAGCTTTCTATTTCGGTCTCGCGTAAAACCTCGATGAAACGTTCTGCCTTCTCAAGCGTCGGGTTCTCTTTGTGCGAAAGGACGGACTCGATGGCGTCGATCGCGTAACTGCGGATTAGTTTTGGCAGCATCTCTTCGAGCGTTTGCGGGCAGTCGAAGAGTTCGAGCCCTTCGATGCGCTCGCCGATCGCGAAGACGGCGCCGATCTGGTCGGGCGCGGCTTCGAACGCGTCGACGTAGCGCTCGAGCCGCGTTCGATGGCCGTCGAAGACGTCCTTCATCGCGCCGGTTCCCGACGACACACCCATGCGCAGCGCCTTGTCGGAGATGTCGTTCCACACGTCGGTCTGATTCGCGCGAGGTGGGCCTCCGATCTTCATGGAATGGCCAACCGAAGCCATCTTGGCGCTTCGCCCGGCCAGGAAATGGACCTGCTCGGACGGCTCGAAGGAGTCGCTCTCGTATCGCCAGCGGCCGGATTCGACACACGTGACCGGGATTCGGATTGTCTTTCCGGCTGGGGCCAGGATCGTGACGTTGGCGGTTCGGTTCTGTTTGGCTCCGATGAGTTCCTCGCCTTCGAGGATCAGGACTGGCATTTTCCCCCGGTTCTCGAGCACGAGTTCTGGGACGCTGCCCCATTGAGTGACCTCGCAGAGGCGGGCGGTGCGTGCGCGAATAGCATCCCCGAGGGGTTGATAATTCCGCTCGTAGACGGAGACTCGGTGGAGAGGAAAGATCGTGAGATTGAGGAAATGCCCCGGATAACCCAAGGAAAGTTGCTTTAGCGTGTCTGTGACTGTGCTCATGGCGGCGACTCCATTTAATAACCAGTATAAACCAGTAGAAACCAGTAAAAACCATCATATGCACAGTCTAATTTTAAATCAACAGTTATTGACAGTAAAAGCCTGTCAGGCGATGCTCGGGCCCATGGGCGGCTCTCGGACGTACACGCTGAGCGAACTCGAGGGCCACTCAGGCTTCGACAAACGCACGATTGCCTATTACGTACAGGAGTCATTGCTCCCGAAGGTCGGCCGGCGGGGGCCGCGGACCCGTTACTCCGAGGAATTTCTCGACCGGCTGATGTTCATCCGCCGAGTCCGGAATCTTCAGGACACGGGCCAGCTGCGAGCAGTGACGCTCGGCGAGATTCGCGACGTGATCGCCACCTTGTTGCCCGAAGAAACGCGCCGGGCCGCCCAGGATCGCGGGGCGGAAGAAACGTTTCGCAGTCTGTTTGCCGAGCCTGATCTCGAGACGTCGGAAGTCAAAGTCGCGGGAGGGGGTGTGGATCCGAGCGCGCCGGCTTCATCCGAGAGACTGACCTCCGATTTCGAAGAGTCGGACGCGAAACGAGAGTCCCTTCTCGCGTTTGGGAGTATGGAAACCGGCAGACCGAGGTTCATGCGAAAGCCCAGTCGTTTGGGACGCGACGTCCTACGCGGCCGAGCGACATCGGAGTCGGATGGATCACCCGACGCGTCGGATCACGAATTGCGGACGCTGTTGCAGGAGGTCGAGCATCGAGCACGTCTCGGCGTCAAACAGAGCAAGTGGCGGTCCCGCGAACACCTGACCCGTGTACCGATCACCGAAGACATCAGTCTCTCGGTGCGCAACATCACCAACAAGGACGCACACCTGGTGGAGAAGCTGGCGGCATTGTTGCGACGAATTGGGGGATTCGGTCGAGAACACGACTGACGCGATTCATCCTGCTGGATTGCTTCTGCGCCTCGCCGGATTCGGTCGTGGAATCGGAATCAGCGCCGGCGTCGAATCATGCTAGCGCCTATACGAGTCACCGAAGGACGCGACAAGGTCGCGCTCCTCGAGCGGGATCGCGAGCAGCATGTAGGCAGTCGTCACCAGCGTAAAGAGAAGATGTCCAATCGTCATCATCGGCGTTGCCCAGAAGAAGATGAGCCAGCCGAGATAGATCGGATGTCGAACGCGCCGGTAGATTGCGGGCGTGACGAATGGCGCTTCCGGTTCAGTCACTCCATTGTAGAAACTCAGGACCTGCCTCACTCCGAAAAGGTGGAAGGGATCGATCAGCCAGGTCGAATACAGAACGAGCAGCCAGCCTCCGACGAGCATGCCCAACAACGCACTGCTGGCGGCGGGCTGCGCCACTTCCCATACGACGCCCGTGAGCGGCCGCCACTGCCAGAACACGAGAATCAGGGACAAGCTCGAAACGAGCACATAGGTACTGCGCTCGATCGGTTCGGGAATCAGTCGTGTCCAGCGCGTCTTGAATTCCGGGCGCGCCATGATGCTGTGGAGCAGTCCAAATAGGGCGAGCAACACAACGTTGATGAACACTGACTCGAGGAATGGCCCTTCAGGTCCTGAGTCGATGGACTTTGGGACCCCCCAGTTCGCCAGGAATCCCGGTGAATAGACGAAGGTCGCAAAGAAGACCGCGTAGCAAGCGAGGCCGTCGAGAAGGGTGATCAGTCGCCAAGATACCTCCAGATTGGGAATGCAGGAGAGGCTACATTCGCATCCGGGTCCAATCTTGATCCGAAGGTGATCTGTGGTTGATCTTCTGGAGCCACGAGGAGCGACGGCGCAGCGAGGTATCGCTTCTAAACCTTCGTGTTCGACTCCGTCGCGCTCGAGCTACGGAGAGGGGATGCAGCGATCGATCTACAGCCGAAGGTCGTGCATTTCCTTGGCTTCCTGCTCGAAAATCGTGATCGCACCGTCGCGCAGACGGAACTGCTGGATGCCCTCTGGCCGAGCGTGAACGTGGGATTGGATTCGCTCACGCGCGTCGTCAGCCCGGCTCGCCGGGCCCTCGGCGACGCGAACGAAAAGCGTATTCTCGATGAGCTACGACGCTTCAATCATCCACTCATTGTCGAGCAGCTCCAAAGCGGATGGCAGAAGGCCGAGATCTCGTTGCGGGCGTGAGCGGACGAAGGCGGGGAGACGAAATCTACGACGCCATGAGCCCCGGGCGCTCCGGTTCGTCGACACGCAACGCCGCGGACGGGGTGAGAGCCTGTTCTTCGCGAGGCGCGGTTTCCTGCGCCGGAGGCTGAGACAGATCCAATATTTTCAACACCTCCTGTGCCAGCAGTGACATCTGTCGGTGTGTCACGGAACCCGACGCGCCATGCATGATCGAATGCACACATTCTTCGGGGTTGGTCTGGAGTGCCTCGACCTTGACGCTGCGGGACACGAAGGATTCGAATAACGGGTATCCCCGTTTTCGAACCGACGACACGAGAAGCTCGAGGACGTTGGCCGGTCCGGTTCCGAATTTCACGCGTAGATCCATCAATGAAAGAACGATTCTGGCGGTTTCCATTGGGCGGTTCATCGATTCGAGCAAATTGAAGACCCGCTCTGCCTCGAGCAGGGAGGTGTAGTCCTTGACCGCGACCATGACGAGATCGCTGGCCATGATCGCGTTCTGCGTGAGGATCTCGAAGTCACTCTTCGTGTCGATGATGACCAGACCGTCCCAACCGGCGAACTCTAATATTCGCTGGAGATGGAAGAGGTCCGTTGTCGTGGTTTTCAACTTCGCCGCATCGGTGCAGGCGGAGACGTAATGAATCCCGAACTGTCCGAGTTTGATCGCAGACAGCAGATCGCCGCTCCGAATCGCATCGAGCAGATTGCGCTCCGAAGCCCGGCCGTCTGTCGAAAACATTCTGTCAACGACTAGCTGATCGTCGAGCGTCAGAATCAGGATCGGCAGATCTTCTTGCATGGCGCGGAGATACACTGCTAGATTGCAGGCGAGTGTAGTCTTTCCGACACCCCCCTTGTTACTCGTCACGCTGATGACCTTGAAGGGTCTCTGCGCATGACCCCAATCAACCCGCGGGGCTGATTGAATAGATTCCGCTGAGTGCGCAGCTCTTAGAAAGCGACTCACATAGACCTCGACTATCCCCCGCCCGTAATACTAACAGCCGTGGGCTGGGATCGCGATGGCGGATTCGAAAAAATGAGGGTGCTTCCCCTCCCACGAGGCCTTGACGTCATCCCTCGACTAGGCGATAGAACCGCCCTCCATCGCGCCTGGCTCGCGATGGGTCATTACGTAGAGCCCGAACCTAGTCCAGCGGATAGAGGATCCCATGCGCAGCGACAGCTCTTCTCGGGCCTACGCCCTATTCATCGTTTCAATTGCAACATTGTTCCTGCTCACGGGCTGTGTAACGAAAGGCTCCTACGACGAGGTCTTGCAGCAGCGAAACCGGCTCGTGCGCCGTAATCAGGAACTGGCGAGCGTCGCGGTGAGCCTGGATCGGGCGGTTCGGCTGCGGGACGATGAGATCGCTGCACTCGAGACCGAGCAGCAGGAACTGGCGGACGAGGTTACGCGCTGGGCGGTGCGCGGGGCGATCGAGATGCAGATGCTCGCGGACGGGCTCCATCTGATCCTGCCCTACGACGTTCTCTTTGAGAGCGGCGGTACCGAGGTGAGTGTCGAGGGTCGGAAACTGATCGTTGAACTGGTCCAGGAAATCAATCAACAGCCCTATCAGATCGCCGTGCTCGGATTCACCGACAACGTTCCGGTCGGTCCCGCGCTGGTGGACCGCTATCCGTCTAACTGGGAACTCTCCGGGGCGAGGGCGGCCGGTGTCGTGCGGGTGATGGAGTCAGAGGGCATTCCGGCGGCGCAGTTGATTGCGGTGTCCCGCGGCGAGACGGGTGCGATAGCGACTAACGACACGCCCGAAGGCCGCGCTCAGAATCGTCGCATCGACATCCGGATCCGACCGGTCGTGAATTCCTCTTCTTCCTAGTCTCCATGTATAGGGTCCCATGGTGATCGCCTATGGATGCTGAACCCGTCGTAGATCCCGCGGCGCAATCCCTGCGTCATGAAGGGAGGGAGTTCTCCCCCCTCGCGGTGGGCATGCTCACGCTCTCGGTGATGTTGCTCTACTTCTGGCTGTCGGGTGCGCTGTTTCCTGAGAACACGACCGGTTTCGCGATGTCCCCGACTCAGACTACGGGCATGGCGCTCACCTACTCAACAACCCCTGCGTTCATGCTGGCTGCTCTGTTCTTCTTGCAGCGACGCACTCGCGCCATGCTCGGTCAGCTGGTGAACTCCGGCAACCTGAGTCACGAGGCCGCAACATCCTGCGGCGCAGTCGGAATTGCCATCGGTCCGGCGCGCAATGTCGCCGTGACGATTCTGGGCCTGGCTCTGGGTTCGACGCAAATCACATGGCAACGGCTCTTGGAGCATCTGGGCGAACCCACGATCTTCCTGGCGCTCAGTATGTCCATTGGCAACCTCGTGGCGTGGATTGTCGTCGCGCATTTCTTGCTTCGCCGCATCATTGCGTCGAATGCCATCCTCCGCCTTGGCCGAGACGACACCGAGGTCGATCTGTTGCGCCTGGACACGTTGCTGCCCTTTGGTCGCATCGGCACCCTCCACTTCCTGATCGTCGTGATCACGGTCAGTCTCTCGGCGTTCCAGTCGCTCGATGCGGAGTTGCGCTGGATCAATTACAGCTCGGCGCTCGCGGCTGGAATACCGGCGGGACTGGCGCTCACGTTGCTTCCGATGATCGGAATCCGGCAGAACGTTCGACGAGCCAAACAGCGGGTGCTCGAAAAATTGGACGAAGCCATTGCGAACTCAGATCGGGATCTCGAGCCGGACGCACTGCGCTACCTGGGCGATCTCTTGCAGCAGAGGGAGACCATTATGCACGCGCGCGAATGGCCGCTCGGCACAACGGGTGTTTCGCGGATCGCGATCTATTTCATCATCCCACCGATCGCCTGGGTGGGCAGCGCGCTCGTCGAAATCCTGATTCAAGCTGCGCTCTAGAGACGAGCATCTCGGACGTCGCCAGAGCTGCGCCAAAGCGATTGCCCCCCATGCCCGCTGCGTCGCCCAAGGTCCCGACGGTCCCGTGTGCCGCGTCACAAGCCCAATCGTGCGTCCCGTCGATCCGGTGGTTGGAGGGGCTGAAGGCGGTGTGCGTCCACGCGAGAGCGGAGGGATCGAATGACCCTTGCGAAGGCTGGATTGCAAGCGCATGCTGGCGCGGTTGCTCGAGCTTCAAGGAGTGGGTTGCCCGTGTCGGATTCACCGCGCCCGGCAGCGGTCCGTGCATCTGCTACGGGACGCGCCGCGGCACCAGTCAAGGCCATTCGCAGCGCGGCAGCGCAGTCGCCGGAAATCCCCGAGCGCTACGCGCTGCGGGACAAGGATGGCGTCCGTTTCCTCGAGTGTGACGAGGCGCCACGGCTGCGCGCCATCATCAACCCGGCAATGTCTGTTTCACGGTCGGCTGCCGCTTCGCTCGGTGAGCGAGTCATTCTGCTCGACGGCGCGGGCAGCTTCGGGCCGCTGATCGACAACGACGAGAAACTCTACAACCTCGATCACCACGCCGGCTGCGAGCGCCTCTTCACTCTTTCCACGTGCGAGCAGGCGCTGCTGCTGGTGTACAGCGGGCTCGATCTCTCCGAGGGCGACTGGGAGATCTACGCCAATGAACCGGATCTCGATACGGTGCTCGCGCTATGGTGCCTGCTCAACTATCGGCGCGTGCGGGAACTGAGTCCCGCGGCGCGCGACGTTCTTCTGCCGCTGCTTCGGCTCGAGGGTGCGATCGACGCGAACGGCCCCGAATTGGCAGCGCTATGCGGCCTCTCGAATCAGCTCATCCAGTTGACCTCGCGGCGCATCGAACTCCTGCTCGCACGTGAGCGCGAACTCAAGCAAACTGGATCCTGGGCCAAGAAGAAGCTCTATCCCTATACGCTCGAGATGCTATGCGCGGTGGACGCTCTCGTGTACGAGCGCGAGGATTTCGGCGACCACAGCCGCATCGAGGAGATCTATGGCCACGTCGAGGTGGGACCGCGACGGGTGGCCGTCGTCTGCCGGGACGGCGCCGGGATCTACACAGTCGAGCAGCATTTGAAGACCCGCTGGGGCGATCAGTTGAGCATCATCGCCCTCGAGAACGAGCCGGGTCAGTACACCTTGCGCCGCGTGAGTACGCTGGCGGGTCCGAAGCTGGGTCCCGCCTACGAACGCCTGAATCGTCTCGATGCTGCGGTCGATGGGCACCCGCTTGGCAAGCAGTGGGGTGGTTCCGAGGACATCGGAGGCTCTCCGCGGCCTACGGGTACGCTGCTCGCCGCCGAAGACCTTCTGGAACAACTCGAGCGCGCTTATCGTCCACTTGGCTGGTGGGCGCGCACGCGCAAGTCGATCGACGTCCTCCTCGTGGGCTTGTCGTGCCTGCTTTGCTGGCCGCTGGCGAACTACTTCCCGTCTCCTTTTTCGTATCCGGTGGGGCGCGCTGGCGTGGCGGAGAGCTACGCGTTCGGGCTGGCGTCGGTGCTGGTTCTGGCGACGGGGATGTTGCTCACGCGTTCCACCTCGCAACGTCGGCCGTGGGTATTCGGCTGGCGCCCGCCGGTGAATGGAGGAGGCTGGTGGCTTCTACCTCTCGCGCTCGTTGGGGCGATCCCCGCAGCGATCTGGGCATCGAGGTCGATGGGTACACGCCCGTCCGAGTTCGTTGCCGCGATCGGGGCGGCCGCGTTCGCGATTGCAGCGAGCGAAGTCTGGTTTCGCGGGCTGGTACACGGACTGCTCGTGCCTGACTTTTCGGTGCAGCGCCCGCGCGGCGCCTGGTTCCTATCGCGCGCTGCATTCACGTCGTCCATCGCCTACGCCGCAGTGGCGACGGTGATGGCCATGCCCGCGCTCGAGTACCCGATCGTCCGCCAGCTCGGCGCGAGCGAGTTCGAACTCGTCCTCGGCGCTGTCACCGTTTTTTTCGCGGTTGGCGTGTCTCTCGCGATTCTTCGCGAGCGATCGATGAGCTTCTTGCCCGGCCTGGTGATCCAACTGTTGGGTCTGGCGTCGGGCGCCTCGATTGGCACCCTCCTGTTCTGAGCGCGCG
>JAQBEG010000568.1:0-3447 GCA_032123985.1 Deltaproteobacteria bacterium | reverse complement strand
GAGGTCTCGGCGATGTCGACGCGAGTGCGATTCTGGGCATCGAAGCGGGCGGACTGGGCTATTGGGTGGCGTGCATCCGCGAATGCTTCGAGGAGGCGGGGGTACTCCTCGCCACGGGGCCGGACTCGGAGATCCTGCGGCTGCATTCGGCGGAGGTGCGTGCGCGTTACGACGCCTGGCGCACACGCATCAACGACGGTGAAGACGGCGTGCTCGAGGCGATGTGCAGGGAAGAGAAGCTCCTTCTCGCCGTCGATCAGCTCGCCTACGTCTCCCATTGGATCACGCCAATCGGGCAGCCGAGGCGCTACAACACGCGCTTCTTCGTCGCACGTGTTCCCGCCCAACAGGAAGCCCTCCACGACGGCTTCGAGACGATCGAGAGCGCTTGGATTCGGCCGGAGGAGGCGCTCGAGCGCTTCGGGGCTGGAGAGCTGAACCTCATATCGCCGACCTTCAAGAACCTGCAGGCGATCGCCGGTTTTGATTCGACCGAAGCGCTGCTCGAAGCAAAACGCCGCATCGATCCCGCTTCGATCCCGACGATCCTGCCGCGGATCATCTCGAGTGAGTCCGAAGCCTTCGACGAGATTCTCGATGTCGTCGGTCACGGCGGTCACGTCGACCTGGACTGAGCGTCGTCGTGGGCGACGCGTCACATCAAAAACGAACTGCTAGGCGGATAGGGGATGCGTCTCTGTCGCACGCCACTCGCGCACGAGTAGATAGAGGAGCGGCCCGAAGGATCCCATTGTCAGCGTGATCAAGACGAAGGGCCAGACTGGGATTTCACGTTCACGGGCGTCGAACACCATCCAGATGAGGAACAAGCTCAGAGCGATGACCAGATCCACGAAGACCTGGGCGCCCCCCCAGCTGAGAAAATGAGGCTCGAAGATTCCGAAATATCCGACCTCCAACAGAGCCAGCACGGTCAACACGAAGAAACCGGCTGTAACGACAACGAGAGCAATCAATCGACTCGACATTGGACTTTCCTCCTTTGATTCGACCCGAAAATGGTCGCTGCGACGAGGCTCCGCAATTACCTCTGAGGTCATTGAACGGCCGCAGCGGCTCGACCACAATCTCGTCGGGTCGAAGACGGAGGGATCAGACCGTGGCACTCGGATCGCTGGGGCGAAGAGAAGACGAGGACGCAGGATTCCCGAACCTGCTCAGGAGCTGGCGCAAGAAGCGACGCCTGTCGCAGCTCGAACTCGCGCTTGCCTCCGGGGTCTCCCAGAGGCACGTCAGTTTTCTCGAATCGGGCCGGGCCAATCCGAGCCGAGACATGATCCTGAAGCTCAGCGAAACCCTCGAAGTCCCTCTCCGCGAGCGGAACGATTGGCTCACGGCCGCGGGCTTCGCGCCGGTCTTCAAGGCACGTCCCCTCGATGATCCACAGATGAGCCAGGTGATGAAGGCCGTCGACCTGATGCTGACGAATCACGAGCCCTTCCCAGCGATCGCCATCGACCGCGCATGGAACATCCGCAGGTCGAACGGTCCCTTCGAACTCCTCAGCACAGTCGTGGGATCGGACGTCTGGGCGAGCATTGGGGGCGCGGAACGCAATCTGATGCGCCTCTTCTTTCATCCCGAGGGCATTCGCTCCTTCATCACGAACTGGAAGTCGATTGCCCCGCTCCTCTGGCATCGCGCCCAGCGGGAGGCGGAATCACTCGGCGGGCAGGAGATGAAGGAAGTCCTTGCCGAACTCGCTCCGCATCAGGATGCCGACCTGCTCTGGTTGGCCGACGACGCGGCGTTAGTTCCCGTCCTGCCCTTCGAAATCGAAAAGGATGGCGTTCGCGCGTCGCTCTTTACCGTCATTGCCACATTCGGAACCGCACAAGACGTGACGGCAGACGAGCTCCGGATCGAGAGCATGTTCCCTGCGGACGAGGAAACCGAATGACTCTTCCGAAGTGCGGCAGACCAGCGGGCGTAGCCGCGCCCGCGTCAGGAGCCCTCGTGTATTCACTCGTCTTCTACGTTCCCGAGACGCACGTCGAAGAGGTCAAGCAAGCGGTCTTCGATGCCGGCGCGGGCCGGATCGGAAACTACCGCCGCTGCGCGTGGCAGGTCCGCGGAACGGGACAGTTCGAGCCGATGGCGGGCAGCCAGCCTTTTCTCGGCGAGACAGAGCGACTGGAGCGCGTCGAGGAGTTTCGCGTCGAGATGGTCTGCGACGACGAATCGATCGAGTCGGTCATCCGGGCCCTACGCAAAGCCCATCCCTACGAAGAACCGGCATTCCACCATTGGCGGGTCGGCGCTCAGACAAGCCGCGATCATCGCGAAGATTGAAATCGCCGCCCGTGCTTGGAAAGAAGCGTACGAAGAGACGGTCAGGAAAGTCGACCTCTAGTCGCCACTCGATCTCGAGTCGCCGGGCTTCCACCACTTCGCGAAGAAGAACCGGTTAGACGCCGCATCCGATATCAGCCTGGCAGGCGACCGCGCCGCAGCAATTCTTCAGCGATCTGGATGGCGTTTAGGGCCGCGCCCTTGCGCAGGTTGTCGCCACTCACGAAGAGCGAGATACCGTTCGGAGTTGTGGGGTCGCGACGGATTCGACCCACGAAGACGGGATCGGCCCCTGCGCTCTTCAGAGGGGTCGGCATGGCGGTCAGCACGACGCCCGGGGCGCGCGCGAGAATTTCGCTGGCGGATTCCGGTGTGAGAGGTCGGGCGAAACTCGCGTTCAAGGAAAGCGAGTGGCCAGCGAAGACCGGCACGCGCACGCAGGTCACCGACACCGCGAGATCAACGAGGCCGAGGATCTTGCGGGTCTCGTTGCGGAGCTTCTGCTCTTCGTCGGTCTCGTTCTGGCCATCTTCGACGATCGAACCCGCGATCGGCAGCACGTTGAACGCAATCGTGTCGGGAAATATCTGGGCCGGGGGAAACTCGATCGAAGACCCGTCGTGCGTGAGCGATGCAACGTCACCGCCGGCCTTCTTCACCTGCATTTCGAGTTCCTCGACGCCCTCGAGTCCGGCACCGGAAACAGACTGGTACGTACTCACCACGAGCGCCTCGAGACCGGCAGCGAGGTCGAGCGGCTTGAGTGCCGGCATCGCCACCATGGTGGTGCAGTTCGGGTTGGCGACGATGCCCTTCGGAATCTCTTCGAGATGGTCGGCGTTGACTTCGGCGACCACGAGCGGAACGCCCGGGTCCATGCGCCAGGCAGAAGAGTTGTCGATGACGATGGCGCCCGCCGCTGCGATCGCCGGACTGTGCGCGAGCGAGAATGTCTTTCCGGCGCTCAGAAGCGCGACGTCGATGCCCGACCAGTCCACCTCCGCGGCGTCCTCGACGACGACGTCGGCGCCCTTCCAATCGAGCGCCGTACCCGCCGAGCGCTTCGACGAGAAATATCGCATCTCGTCGACGGGAAAGGCCCGCTCGGCGAGAAGCCTCCGCATGACCCCGCCC
>JAQBEG010000567.1:0-3135 GCA_032123985.1 Deltaproteobacteria bacterium | reverse complement strand
TTTCCACGCCGGGCTTGAAACCGACGAGATCCAGCGCCAGAAACGCGAGCGCGACTCCGAGGGCCCCCGCGAGTTTTCGAAGAAAAGTGAAGACGCCGACGTAGAGCCCCTCGCGACGCTCGCCCGAGCGGATCTCGTCTTCGTCAGCGATGTCGGCAACCATCGACCACGGAATCATGTCCGCTGCCGAATAACCCACACCGGCAAAGCAGGTTGCGATCAGCGTGATCGCAAAGGGCCATTCCGGCTGATTCACGAAGAGGCACATCAGCCCGAATACCCATCCGACACAGCCGTAAAGATAGGTCGTCTTCTTGTCGCGTCCGCGCGAGAAACGAAGCCAGAGCGGCATCGCGACGACGACGGAAACAAGAAACACGCCCATCACGGGCTCGAAATCCTCGGGCCGACCGATGACGTACGTGAAGTAGTACAGGAAGAGCGCCATCGGCAGATCGATCGCCATCCGACCGAGCGTAAAGAGCGCGATCAATCGCCGAAAACTTCGATTCTCGGCAAGCAGTCGAAAATACTCACGCGTCGAATCCATCGACTCCGATCGCTTGCCCGGCCGTTCATAGGTCACCCACCAGATGGGAATCCAGGGCCAGAGAATCCACAATGCGAACACGCATCCCGTCATCGACCACGCCGTCGGATCGCCACCCAACGCGACCACGATCTTCCGGAAGAGCAAGAGCGTCACGAGGGTTCCGAAGATCGATGACACGGAGCGAAAGGTCGCCAGCGACGTTCGCTCGTGATAGCTCGTCGTCAGCTCCGGAAGCAACGCCTGATAGGGAATCGCGACGATCGTCATGCTGATGCTGAGAAGGACATAGGTCCCGACGTAGAAGCCAAACTCGAGTGTCGTGTTCTCGATGGACGGCGCAGACCAGATTGCGGCAAAGGAGAGCGAGAATGGAATGGCACCGATCAAAAGGTAGGGCCGGCGCCGACCCGCCTTCCACGTCGTGCGATCCGAGATCCGCCCCATCCAGACGTCGGTGAGGGCATCGACCGCCCGGCCGATGAGCGGCACCAGCCCGGCCAGCCCGATCCGCATACCAACGACATCGGTCAGATAGAAGGGAAAGATCGCGGTCAACGCGACGAGTGCCACATTGACCGAATGGTCACCGAGCCCGTAGATCAGCTTCAGATGCAGCGGCAATCGTTCGTCGTTCACGGGAGGAGCCTACACGACCTGAACGCACACCTCACCGACTCGATGCCGACGAATCGAGAACAGCTCGACGGCGGCAAGTCGACGTTTCGCAGCCTATGATCCGCCGACGATGACCCAACAAGCTTCGAATCGAATTGCCGCAATCGACTGGATGCGCGGACTCGTGATCGTCCTGATGGCGCTCGACCATGCATCCATTTCGTGGAATTGGGGAAGGCTCGCAGCCGATTCCGCATACCTGCTGAACCCCAAAACAGGCGAACCGCTGTGGATCCCGGGCAGCCCCCTCGACGCCATCCAGTTCTACACGCGCTGGATCACACACATCTGCGCCCCAAGCTTCGTCTTTCTCTCGGGCACGTCGCTCGCCATGAGTTTCGAACGGCGACGCGCCAATGGGATGAAGCCCCTCGATTTCGACACGCATCTACTCATACGCGCGCTCGTCATCTTCGGTTGCGAGGGTTTGCTCTCGATGGTGTCCGGCGTTGGCGATCCCTTTCTTCAAGTGCTCTTCGCAATCGGAGCGTCGATGATCGCGATGATCTTCCTGAGACGGCTACCGACGAGCCTTATCGTTGCGCTCGGCCTGGCATGGCTCGTCGGAAGTGAATTCGTTCTGAGCTATTTCTTCCCGATCGGAGAGGCCGACCGTTCGGTCTTCGAACTGCTCTTCTTCACGGCTGGCAGTAAGGGATCCCTGCTCGTCTACTACCCGGTGTCCCATTGGCTCGCGATGATGCTCCTCGGCTGGGCCTTCGGTCGCTACCTGCTCGCTCGACCGCAGACCGAAGAGGGACGCCAGGAACCGGAGAAGCTCTTACTGCTCTCGGGCCTCTCGGCCCTGCTCCTGTGGGCCTACATCCGAGGCGCCAACGGCTACGGAAACATGGGCCTTCTACGCGACGACGGGACGATCATTCAGTGGCTTCACATGAGCAAATACCCACCGGCGCTCGTCTTCTCGTTGATGGAACTCGGATTGATGGCGCTCATCCTCGTCGCGTTCATGCGCTACGAGCGACGAATGCAGGGTCCACCGAATGAGTTCAATCCTCTACTCGTCTTCGGACAGACCTCGCTGTTCTTCTACATGACTCATATCGCCATGCTCGGTGTTTCGGCAATCGTGATCAACGGTGGATTCAGAATGCGCGGGCTGCCCGAAACCTACATCGCAACGGGTGTCACGATCGTCGTGCTCTACCCGATCTGCATCGGGTACCGCGCACTCAAGCGGAAACATCCGAAGAGCGCGCTCCGGTATCTCTAGTGGATAGTAGGCGTCGTAGAAGGCGTCGTAGAAGGCGTCGTAGTCAGCTGGCTACGATCTTCGAGACGATCTTCGAGACGATGTCCTCGACCGCTTGGTCCGCGATCGCCCGCATCTCTTCGTCCGTGCGATCCTGGATCGGATGCTCGACGAAAACGCCATTCGCTGTCGTGCCCAATGATTTCGCCTGCACGTTCGCGCCATCGATGAACTCGACGGTCGCGACAAAGACACTGGGAATACCACGATCTTCTAGATCCACCGTGTCATGCACACTGCACGACGTGCAGCTGCCTCAATCGGCAAGCGCTTCTACGACAGCGTCACATTGTTCGGCGATCTCGTGCCGAAGGTCGATCGGGGCCGGCTTCGTGAAGGTCGGCTTCTTGTAGCGGATGACCTTCGCACCTTGACCTTCGAGTCGCTCCTCGAGTCGGTCGAGGAAGATGTCACCCCGCGGCTTGGCGATATCGAGCAAGCCAATCGTTTGACCATCGAGTGTGGAAAGACGCAGGGCGCGCGCGCGCTCCGTCGGGACGAGCTCGCTCGTCGGATCGAGAAGAATCGTCATGACTGGATCTCCCATGAGACGGCCTGACTGCCGATCTCGCCGTTCACCCATCCCGCGATGATCGCAGAGAAGAGACCTGCACCGCCACCTGCATGCACGATG
>JAQBEG010000566.1:0-18024 GCA_032123985.1 Deltaproteobacteria bacterium | reverse complement strand
GCGGAGGCTGGGCGGTATTACAACATCATGAGCCGGCGTTTGAAGCTCGGTCTCGCCGACCCCGTCGTCACGGATCGGTTCAGGCTGTGGACGATCTCGTCGTATGCGGTCTGTTCAGCGTTCCTGATCTTCTACATGGGGCGGTTGTGGGCCGACAACGTGGCGACCTCCGTGCCGGTGTTGGTCGCGACATCGATCGCCGGACTGGTTGCGGGCCTGACGGTCTGGCTGGCATTCGTGCCACCTGATTCATACGTTCGGCGAGTGCGCGAGCGGGCAGAATCGCACGCGTGAGCCAATTGGCGTAAGCCAAAGCGTAGAAGCAGCGTCCGAACTCGATTATGTTCCCCGTCGGTGATTTCATTTCTCTTTGTTCACAATGGGGCGATCGAGTCTCGTCTTGCGCGGAAGAACCTACTGCCGACTCCGTATCGAAATCGTTCACAGAGAGAGGATTTCTGGGCCGCTATCGTGGTCTGCGCTCTCACGTTCAGCAGTGCGGTCGCGTGCACACCGGACCTGGCAGATCGTCCCGCTGGAGACGTGCGTCCCGTTGCATCGCTGCTCGCCGTTGGCGACACCGGCGAGCCCTGGGAGATGCTGCCGTGGCTCTTCGAAGGCCAGCTTGCAGTCGGTGAGGCGATGCAGCGTGAGCACGCGGACTCGCCGGTCGATGCGTTTGTACTGCTGGGCGACAACTTTTACCCGGATGGACTCCTCGCCCACGAACTACTCCCGCGAATCGTAGAGAACGTCGCCCGACCCTATTGCGATTTCATCGACCCGTCAGCGGAACTCGTCGCGCTACTCGATCGCGTCGATCGTGCCTGTGGCAAAGCAAAACAACCTCCTCCTCGGCTGCTCGCCATCATCGGCAACCACGACGTGCTTTCGCCGGGCAGTGTCGACTTGCAACGAAGCGAAGTCCCGCGCTTCGTACGTAATTGGGACATGCCCGCAGAGGACTCCCCGGTGCTGCGTGAGCTACCGGGTGGATTGAGTCTGATCCTTCTCGTCTCGGAGTGGCCCTGGGGCGAAGAGCAGTCCGACGAACTCGCGACCGCTCTGCGAAACGCTCGCGGTCCCTGGCGCGTGATCGTCGGACATCGCCCGCCGATTGTCGGACATCCCCAGTTCTCGGGTATGGTGGTGCGCGCTTCGCGCGAATCAGGACGCGTCGTCCACGCCTACCTCGCGGGTCACGTCCACGGGCTGGCTGCGATCCGCGGTACGGAATCTGCTCCGGCGCTCACGGTGATTGCGGGCTCAGGGTCGCACGCGAACCTCCAGGAAGAGACCGAATATCGAATAGAGGACGCGGATGTGATAGTCGAGGAGTTGGGTTTCGTTCGAGTCGACGCGTTTACAGGGCCTTCGCACCCCCGGCTGAGCATTTCACTTCTCGAGGCGCGGCCGAGCGCGGCGCTCGCCTTCCTCGGCACGACGACAATCGCGCGCTATGAGGTCGCATTGGACGGGTCCGTCGAGCGCGTCGAATAACGCACGTCGGACTTGTCAGCGGGAACTCGTCAACGAATTCAGATAGCGGTCGAGCCAATCGACCGCTCTCGTACCTGCCTGTTCGGATACGCGCTCGCGTGACGGATGCCCGTCGCGCCCGAGCTCGCCCAGGAAGCGCAGCTCGCCCTCCTCAGCGTCGAGGCGGATCGAGTAGCGGAATTCGGGGGACACCAGGGCAATGCGATCGTCCTCACTCGAGCGTGCCTTGGCGTGGATCAGGGCCACGAACGGAGGGCCAGCGCCCTGCAAAATGTCTTGGCCCGGGTAGGCCTCGAGGTGTTCACGGTTTACGTTCAAACGAGCGAGCAGAGTCGGCAGCAAATCGCTGTGGTCGGTTGGTCCTTGTCGAGCGCTGCCGGGAAGCACGCCCGGGCCCGTCATCGCAAAGGGGACTCGCGTTTGAATCTCCGAGAGGAGGCTCGAGTGAGCGATCGTGCCGTCATCGAAAAGCGACTCGCCATGATCGCCCGTGACGACCACCAGGGTTTTCTCTGCGTTGACCCGGTCGAGCAGTGATCCGATCAGCGAGTCGACATAGTGAGCACTGTTTCGGTAGCGATTCTTCAGTGCCTCTCGATCAGCATCGCGGTCCGGATTCAACTCGAGCGCGTTTGGAGGAGCCGCGGAGGGTTGGAATGGCTCGACTCCATCAGGAAAGTGGTATCCGAAATGCGTCGACATCAAGAAGGCTAGAACGAAGCGTGGTGCTCGCTCGCCGGGCTCGAGAATCGAAGCCGCCCGCTCCACAACGTCACGATCGCAGGCGTCGAGTGAGGCCCCGTGAATTCGCTCCGCCGAGAAATATTCGGAGCCCATGAAGCGATCCATCTCGCGCCAATGGATGTCGCTGCAAGTGATGTGATGAGTGGTGTATCCCCATTGGCGCAACTGGGTTGGCAATGTTGGGGGCTCGCCTCCGTGGACGGTCTCGAAATAGAAAAGCGGACTGCGACCATATAGGAGCGCGAACATGCCGTAGTGGGAGGCATTCGAAGTTGCGTAATGGGCGCCAAGACGAACGCCTTGATTCGACCAGGCCCAGAGGCGCGGCATGGTGTCGGGGTCCAACGCGTCGTATCGCAGACTCTCGACGGCTATCACGAGAATGTCCGGGGTAATGTCCGGCTGTTTTTTCTCGAGTAGACCCGCAAGGCTCCTCGGTTCGACGAGTTTCGGAAGGGCGCGGGCATAAAGCTGCTGGGCTTCGACTTGACTCGTGGCCAGGTTCAACCGCCCAATGCCGATTTCCGCATTCCATGACCACGGCATCTGCTCACGGAGGTGGTAGAGGTGCGCTGGTGCGCCCCCGATTCGCTGAAAGAGTGGCTCGGAGATCAGTACGAGTACGACGAGAGCCAGTAGACCCGAGAGCAGGGCTCTGCCCCGGCGCGCCGCCGATCGCGCAACGCAACGTTCTACGACCCACGCGATCACGCCGGCCGGCACGAACGCGAAGCAGAGATTCATTGCGACACGTTGAAGGCCTGGCCAGACATCGAATCCCTGACCGGCCCAGCGAAAGGTCTCGGGGTCCAGGAGGAAGGGCAAATAGTGATCGATGTTATTTCCGGTATTTCTCTGGAGCTCGAGATCAACGGCAACGAAACCGAGGACCCCAATGCTGATCATCAGCGAGAGGACTCGCAGTGTCCGGGGCGCCGCGAAGCGGGAACACAGGACCAGAAATGCAAAGGCCGCCGTAATGGCCACGAGCGTTTTGGACAAAATTGCGGAGAGTACGGCCATTCGCAGTGCGGTCTCGTCCGTCCCCAGTTCGAGCCAGCGTTTGTAATGGGTAAACTCGCCGGGCAGCAAAGCGAGCGCTGTCGCGAGCGGAAGAACCGCCGCGAACACCAGGGGCCCGAGCCGGCTTGGCACTCGCTGCAAAGTCAGTCACTCCCGGGAATGGCCACGGCCGTCCACATTGTCGAACTCCAATTCCAGGAACCGGGGCGGAAGAGGCGTCCCAGAAGCTGAATCGATGGTACCGAAACCGCGGCCTTGGTTGTCGTTGCTCCAATCGCCAGGTCGATTCGCCGCTGTGGATCGTGGTCGAAGGCAGCTCGTGCGCATCGTCAGCCCTCGATGATCGGATATCATCGCCGCGATGGAATCGCGCGACCGCCGACCGCTCCTCGCCGTTGCGATCCTCTGGATCGTTCACACTGTCGGTTTGGTCCTGATTCTCGCGGACCCGACGTCCTTGTTCGATGCGCGCCCCTTTCTCGACCAGGACTGGGGGCTGCATCACACCCACCTCATCTCCGCCGAGGCATTCTGGAACCAGAACGCACAGCTCTGGGGCTACAGCCCCAATTACATGGCGGGCTACCCAAGCAACACGCATCTCGATGCGAGCATCAAAGCTTTCGAACTGGCTGCGCTCTTCACGCCGGGTGTGAGCACTTTGCAGGCTTTCAAGGCCTGGGTGTTCCTGGCGACGAGTTCGATTCCCTTGCTCTGTCTGCTGGCCCTTCAAAATTTCGTCGGCGGTCGAGGTCGCGGCCGACTCGGCTGGCCCGCGGCGTTGGCGACCGCTCTCGTCACCGCCAGCTGGTGGAGCTCGTTCGGCAGAGAGATGTACTTCTACGGGATGGTCGGCTGGCCGGTCGGCTGCGCGCTGGCCCTGCTCGTGCTCTCGCTCTTCTATCGGCTGCTCGAGTCGGAACGAGGCGATTTCAAAATCCGCGCCGCATGGTTGTTCAGCTGCGCCCTCCTGCTCTCCGTTCATTGCCAAGCTTCGATCATGCTGCCGTTGCCCGGGCTGGTGATGCTCCTCGCGCATCGGCGGCGAGGCGATTCGGTCGCCTGGGGGCTGGGCGGTCGGTGGTGCCGGGTTTGCTCTGCTCGTCAACGCAGTCTGGCTGGTGCCGCTCTTCGATCACTTTGGCGATGAGTATGCGGGTCGAGTCGTCGCGACGTTGCCCGTGTTCGTCAGCCTGGACGGATGGACCTTCTTCAAGGACTACTTGACCGACAACAACTACTGGAGCTTTCGCGAAACGGGTGCGGGCAAGCTGCTGAGAATCGGGCTCCTGTTCATGGGCACCGCCGGCCTGGTGCGCCTCTTTCGAGATCGTCGATTTCCCCTCGCGGCTGGACTGGCGACACTGGTCTCCTCGCTCTTTCTGCTGACTTATTTCGGTAGTCTCGAAGGGCGGATTCAGCTGCTTCAACCCCTTCGATTCAAGGTCCCACTCGACATGACGCTCGCGGTCTGCGCCGCGTTCGGTCTCGAAGACTTTCGCTCGACATCGACGCGTTGGCGTGTTGCGATGATCGGCGCACTGTTGCTGGCCGTGATCGGTTCCGGAGTCAGCGTGTGGAAGACCGAAACGAGCGGGCGCATGCGAATTCAGAGTGAACTTCTCCCGCCGGTCGCCGCGCTTGTCGACTGGTTGCGCGCCGAAGCTCCCCGGGACGGTCGAGTGCTATTCGAAGAATCGGGTGATGAGACGGGATTTGTGTATGGCGGGGTCTACTTGAGCAGCTTCGTCCCGAGTTGGACAGGTCACCAACTGATCGGTGGGCCGACGAACCTTTACGCCGATCGACACGCCTTCGCCGAGCTTCACTCCGGTCGATTATTTGGACGCGATCCGCGGAGCTACTCCGACGACGAGCTGCTGCGCTATCTCAGGCTCTACAACATCGGAACCGTGGTCGCGTTCCATCCGGTCACGATTCGTCGCTTCTCCCAACTCGATGGACTAATCGTTCCGATCCGCAGTTTCGGCGGCCGCATCGCGGTGTTTAGCGTCGACCAGCCCCTCGACTGGTTTCTGGAGGGTGAAGGACGGGTGGAGGCCCGGCTCGGCGAGCTGCATTGTACGGACGTACGCGCATCCGAACAGACGAATGCCGTCGTGTTGAAGTATCACTGGATTGAGGGAATGCGCTCAGAACCGCCACTCGTCCTGGAACCGGTCTTGCGCGAGGCGGATCCGATTCCCTTCATCCGGATCATGAATCCACCGGCGAGTTTCAAGCTCACGGTTGGCGCGTGACGGCAGATTCGGAGATGGAACCATTGCGGTCCCCTGCGACCTGTGGCCGGAAGGGCTACCCATTGGTGCGCAGACCCGGAGCCGATCCGGCTCAGTGATTACCACCCGATTGAGAGGCTCTCCATGACTGAACCCCGCGTGTTGCTCGACGGTTTGCGCTTTCCGGAAGGCCCTCGCTGGCACGACGGTCGTTTCTGGTTTTCGGATATGCATGCGGGCCGAGTGATCGCGGTCGCGATGGACGGTCGAGCCGAGACGATCGTCGAGGTCGAGGGCGAACCTTCCGGTCTGGGATGGCTACCGGACGGACGATTGCTCGTCGTTTCGATGCAAGACCGACGCCTGCTGCGTCTCGATCCGGATGGCCTGTCGGAAGTGGCGGATCTTTCGCCTCACGCCTCTTTTCACTGTAACGATATGCTGGTCGATGCGCAGGGTCGGGCCTATGTAGGAAATTTTGGGTTCGATCTGCATGCAAAGGAGACACCCACGGGCGCGAATTTGATTCTGGTTCATCCGGACGGTCGAATGGAGGTCGCCGCGAAGGATCTTCGTTTCCCGAACGGAGCGGTGATCACGCCGGACGAAAAGACTCTGATCATTGGTGAGACATTTGCAGGATGTTTGACGGCGTTCGATGTGGCCGACGATGGCAGCCTGCATGGCCGTCGATTATGGGCGCAGCTCGACGGAGCTGTCCCTGACGGAATTTGTCTCGACGCAGAAGGCGCCATCTGGGTTGCGTCGCCGATCGGGGCTGGGGGTGTATTGCGCGTTCGTGAGGGGGGCGAGGTGACCGACCGAATTGGGGTCGAGCACGAGGCGTTCGCCTGCATGTTAGGCGGACCCGATCGACGCACACTCTTTATATGTACGGCACCGGATTCGGATCCCGACAAGACCGGCGATTGTCGCGGACGGATCGAGATCGTTTCAGTGAAAGTGCCCGGAGCGGGCCTACCCTGAGGGGCGCAAGCTCGGATTGTGCTTGCATTTTTTCCGCCCGGGCGACATAGTGAACGATCAATTGCGGTCCATGATGAAGTGAGAGCAGCGCAGCTTTGAGTATGAAGAACCGAGAAGAAGATTCCAGCACGATGAACCGCTCGGCCTTCTACCTTGTGACTCGCGCGCGAAGACTTTGTCGACCCCGCACTGCGCGAAAAATCCTGGGCGCACGGATCGCATTTGCGATGTTCGTGCTCTGCATCTTGACCTCGATTCAAGCCCACAGCGAATTGATCGGCGTCGCGCACCGAGGTGGGCGTGTTCAGGGGCCCGAGAACACACTCGAGGTATTCCAACTCAGCATCGACCTCGGAGTGACCCCCTGGCTCGAGACCGATTCGTGGGTCAGTAGCGACGGCGTCCTGATGCTCCACCACGATCTGGATCTGTGCCGCACGACCGACATCGCCAGCTTCCCCGGTTTCGACTGTGTGGTGCCCGCAAATAATCCGAAGGGGCGATTTCCGCGGGTTGCCGATTTTACGGCGGCGTTCCTGAAGACGTTGGACGTGGGCTCCTGGTTCTCACCGGCGTTCGTCGGAACCAGGATGCCAACTCTCGAGGAAGCCATCACGCTCGTTGATGGGACGGGCGTGCCGCTGCTAATCGAGGTGAAACATCCGGGGCAGTCGGCACGCATCCTGGAGATTCTGACGCGCACGGGGCTCAGCGTGGACAACATCATCATCTGGGCTCGACAAGTAGTTAGCTATGACGAGTACAACGGAGTCATTCCGGGAATCCGTCAGGTGACTGGCATCCTTTCCCTTGCGTCGGTCACTGATGCTTTTCTCGCAGCTCGTGCGGCGGCGGGCGACTTTGGAATCGGAATCATCTCGGTGGGTCTGACCCAGGAACTCGTGGACAAGATCCACTCCTACGGACTTCTCATCTACTCCCTCCCAGGGGCGAGCGGAGCAGACTCCATACTGCTCCAGATCCCGTTGGGTATCGACGGCTTCCATGTGGAAGACGAACTGGGATGGGCGACGTTTCTCGCTTCGGTTCCCTGTGTCGATCGCGTGGACAACGACGGGGACGGATTCGCGGACTTCGACGGGATCGATCTCGACTTCGATGGCACTAACGAGATCCTTGCGGATGTGGGTTGCACCGAACGGATGGCAACGACTGAGATCGGCGAATGCCAGGATCTAATCGACAACGACGGTGACACGTTCGTGGATCTGGCCGATCCCGCGTGTCTGACAGTGAATTCGATCACGGAGACGTCTCCCCGTGTGCCCAGCCTTTCGCGTCTGGGCTTCCTGCTTCTCGGACTCTCGGTGCTGAGTCTGGGGTTGGTCCACAACCGGCGTGCGATCGCTGCGCGGGTTCTGAGTACACCGCGATCACGATTCTAGAGTCCGTTCGGCTTCTCACGAGACGACTCGCCACTCCCACCGAACGAACCCTTAGAGATTGAAAATGCACGAATCTGATGCCAAACCCGAATCGGATCTCCCGATCGAGACGCTGACACTCTCGAACGGAGCTCTCGAATTCAGCGCGTTTGCATGCGGTTTGAAAGAGAATCCGGCGCGGCCATTGGTTTTGTGTCTGCATGGTTTTCCCGACAACGCGAGATCGTTCCGGTTTCAACTGCCAGCCCTGGCGCAGGCGGGTTATCGCGTGATCGCGCCGACGCTCCGGGGATACGAGCCAGGCTCCCAGCCGGTCGACAAGGACTATTCCGTTGGAGCGCTGGCACGGGACGTGCTGGCCTGGATCGACGCTCTGGGAGAAGAAAAGGTTCATCTGATCGGCCACGACTGGGGTGCGGGTATCGCCTACATGGCGGGCGCCATCGCCCCCGAACGATTCCACTCGCTCACGACGATCGCGGTTCCCCATGCCGCCAGACTGCCAGACGGGATTCGTTTGGTGCCGAGTCAGCTCGCGAAATCCTGGTACATGATGTTCTTTCAGCTGCGTGGCGTCGCAGAGATCGCCGTCGAGCGAAATGACTGGTCCTTGATCAGGAGGCTCTGGAGAGACTGGTCACCCGGGTACGAATTGCCGAAAGAAGAATGGGCGAACCTGCGGGCCACATTTGAGTTACCTGGCGTCAAGCGTGCGATGCTCAACTACTACCGACAGAACGCGTCGCCGAGCGTCCTGCTCGGCTTGAAGAAAACCGAAGCAACAAAGCTCACGACAGTCCGCGTCCGCACCCTCGCGATCACCGGCGTGGACGATGGATGCATGGATACGCGTCTCTACGATCACGTATTCCTGGCGGAAGACTTTCCGAACGGAGTTCGAGTCGAACGCATCCAGAATGCTGGACACTTCACGCACCAGGAAAAACCGGACGAGGTCAATCGGTTGACCCTGGCCTGGCTGGAAGAGGGCTGAAATTCGAGGAGCTCAAGTAAGTCGCGGTCGATCGCGATCGATGCCGCCCTTGCGCAATGCGAAAGCCATGACGGCGAGGAATCCCAGGCCCGAGGCCGCAAAGAAGACCTCGCCGGGGATGGCTCCGACGTCCGCACGCGAGACGAGTTCACGCAACGAAGAGGCCGGTGTGGGTTGGCTCGACAGCTTCAGGACCCACGCAACCAGCTGCACGCCGAAGAGGTAGAGATAGATGCGGCGCAGGCGACGGGCAATCGCCTTGCTGATCGGCATGCTCGGAACGGTGCGTCCCAGATGGGCGTCAAGCGCCGATTCGAGATCGATCTCCACCTTCGACTCCGATGACTCCGATGACGGGGATCGCAGGGCAGATCGGATCAGTCCCTCTTCGAGCAAGAGAACACGCTGTTGCCAGAGGTGATAGAAGCAAAGTCGACGTGCTTCTAGAAGTAGAAAACTCAGCGTGAGGAGCATGGCGATGTAGACCACATAGGCGGGTGACGCGGCATTGCCGAGCGCGAATGAAATCAACGCTGCCGTTGTTCCGATCGCCCAGTTCGTGGTCGCATCCATTCGCATACGCCAGACGTCCGCACGTCCGACCATCGCCCGGTAGTAGTGAGCCAGGATCGTGTGTCGATCCCGGGGATCAATCTCCATTCTCTTCCTTCGGTTCGCGGTCCATGGTTGTCATTGCGGCGCCCGCAATTGACTAGCCGAGTACCGCCGCGGCATTGTCCCGGGCGAGCTGGACGATGTGTTCCGGCGCACTTTCGGGTGTGCCGCCCTTGAACGGTGGCTTTGGGTCATACTGCAGAGCGAGTTGCAGTATCTGTGCGAAGTCCTCGCCTGCGACTTCGGCGGCGAATGCCAGCGCCATGTCGATTCCGGAGGTCACGCCCCCGGCCGTCCAGATCTTGCCATCGACGACGACTCGATCCGAACAGGGCTGCGCGCCGAATTGCTTGAGAGCGTCGATGCCCAGCCAATGGCAGCCCGAACGCTTTCCCTTCAATATGCCGGCCGCGCCAAGTATCCAGGACCCCGTACAGACGGAGACGGTGTAGCGCGAATTCTGATGAATCTTCGAGATCCAATCGAGTGTCGGTTGGTGTTGCATGACAGCGCCGACGGCGCGGGCGGGTCCTCCGGGCACAACGAGCACATCAGCGGCCTCGATCTCTTCGATCGAGGCTTCCGCCTGGAAAGTGAGCATGCCGGTGTCGGTCGTGATGGGCCCCTTCTTCGCTGCGACGAAACGCAGTCGGGCTTCGGGCAGACGCGAGAGCACCTCGTAGGGGCCCATGGCATCCATGGCGGTCATGTCAGGGAAGCTGAGTACGGCGATTTCCATGGCGGGTCTCCTGCGGGTGTCCGAGTGCATGAGCCGATCGGCTCATGCTGTTGTTGCAGAGTCGGTGATCGCTCAATTGTCTGCAATGACTTAGATCCGCCTGATTCGGCCATGCTCGATCGAGATTTCGCGCCGTGGCACGACCCGCCGATCCACCGCCGATCCACCGCCGAGTTAGCGCTGGAGCTGTCGCATGACGTTCTCGAAAATCTGGTCGATCGTGAAAGTGGCAGGTCTCTGACTCGGCGGGAACTGACGCAGCGTGCCGAGGAACTGCGCCACGACTTCCTGCGCTTCGAAGAGCCGGGGCACGCGATCGACCCACCATTCGTTGTACATATTCGAGTCCGTGTCGGCGCGCTCGTATGGGTCGCGACGAAGGTGGAATATCTTGGGGATGCGCAGAAAGACGAAAGGCTCTCGCCAAACGTCGAATCGTCGAGCGCGTTGTTCGGCGAAGACGGTTTTCCAGTCTCCGACTCGAACGCCGACTAATAGACCGTCGTCGCTGAAGTATAAAAACTCTCGTCGCGGACCCTGCTCGACCTTGCCGGTCAGGAAGGGCAGAAAGTCGTAACCGTCGAGATGCGCCTTGAATTGCTTCTGTCCCGCCCGGTGACCCTTCAGCAGTTTGCCCTTGATATTGGAGACGCCGCCGGCCGAGGCGAGCGTGGGCGCCCAGTCGAGATGCGACATGATCTCGTTCGAGACCGAACCCGCCGCGATCTTGCCGGGCCAGCGAACCATTGCGGGAACGCGGTAACCGCCTTCCCAATTCGTGTTCTTTTCGCCGCGGAAGGGCGTGTTGGCCGCATCGGGCCAGGTGTTGTAGTGAGGCCCGTTATCCGTTGAATAGAAAACGATCGTGTTGTCGGCGATCCCCAGTTCATCGAGCTTCGCGAGTAGCTCTCCGACCTGTCGGTCGTGATCCACCATGGCATCGGAGTATTCGTCCTGGCCGGAGACGCCTCGGATGCTTTCGGGGATGTGAGTTCGAAAGTGCATTCGAGTCGAGTTGAACCAGACGAAGAACGGCTTCTTTGCCGCATGAGCGCGATCGATGAAGCCAAGTGTCGCTTCCAGGAATTCCTCGTCCGCCGTCTCCATACGTTTCCGAGTGAGCGGACCCGTGTCTCCGATCTTGCCGTCTGCGAACGAGTGGACGACGCCGCGCGGACCATGTCTTTTGAGGAACTCTGCACCCTTCGGATAGTCCGCGTTCTCGGGTTCCTCCTCAGCGTTCAGGTGATAGAGATTTCCGTAGAACTCATCGAAGCCGTGGTTGGTGGGTAGAAACTCATCCTTGTCGCCCAGGTGGTTCTTGCCGAATTGACCGGTGACGTAACCGGCAGGCTTCAGCAGCTCGGCGATCGTGGGGTCCTTGGCCTGAATTCCGAGCTCTGCTCCCGGCGCACCAACCTTGCTGAGGCCCGTTCGGAACGGGCTCTGACCGGTGATGAACGATGAGCGGCCTGCTGTGCAGCTCTGGTCGCCGTAGTAGTCGGTGAAGAGCATGCCCTCGTTGGCGATCCGATCGATGTTGGGCGTGCGATAGCCCATCATGCCGCGTGTGTTCACCGACAGGTTGCTGAGACCGATGTCATCGCCCCAGATGATCAAAATGTTCGGCGGGTCGGCCGCTGAGGATGGAGATGCGAAGACGATCGCGATGCACACCAGAATGAAACGGGACAAAGCGAGCTTTGAGGGCATCGTCATGGCTGTTCTCCCTGAGCGAGTTGACGGGTTACCCGTTCCGTGGGTGAGCCCGATGAGCCGGGACGGCCGTTCGAGATTCTAGCCGCTGCGCCTCACGCCGCGTAGCCGTATACCGCGACCGTATGACAGGCGCTTCCTGTCAGGACGAAGAGATGCCATACGAAGTGCCCGTAGCGCAGGCCGGTCGCGACGAAGAAACCCACTCCAGCGGTGTACGCGAGACCGCCGGCAACGAGCCAGGCGATCCCCGCTGTCGGCATCACGTCCACGAGTGGCTCGACGGCAAGCAATATGAGCCAACCCATCGCGAGGTAGAGACCGGCCGACCAGGCCGGGTGCGCGCGTAGGCCGCTGGCTTTCCAGATCACACCTAATATGGCCAGAGTCCAGATGGCACCCAGCAGGGCCCAGCCCGCGTCACCGCGAAGGACGCCTATAGTAAAGGGCGTGTAGCTGCCCGCGATGAACACGTAGATCGCTGAATGGTCTAGGACTCGGAAGATCCGCTTGGCACGTCCTCGAGGGATAGTGTGGTAGAGGGTCGAGGCCAGATAGAGAAGGATCATCGTCGATGCAAATACGACGGCGCCGACGACGCTGGCGATCTCACCGTGGCTCAACGCCGAGAGGGTCAGGATCGGAAGGGCGACGATCGAAGCGACCAGCCCGAACCCGTGGCTGATGCTATTTGCGATTTCCTCGCCCAGGGTCTCTCGTTCGAAATACATGGACCGCGTCTCCTCCATGGATGGATGGATGGATGGATGGATGGGGATACTCAAACTTTGTAGATGGCCCGCAGGGCCTTGTCCAACAGCGCCGACGGGACGACACGTCGCATGGCGACGGCGAGCCTTTGGCCGAGCGCGCCCACTGGATAGCGATTGCGAGGTGATGGGTCGGCGATGATCTTCGCCAGCAGCTCCGCAAGCTGCCGGGGATCCGCACCGTTCTGCTCGTCGTGTTCCATCACGGCCACGGCTCGTCGACACCTCTCGTGATAGGCAGAACCGTCCACGGCCTCCGCCGAGAAGATGCGGCTGTCCGTGAATCCCGTCTTGAAGTCCCCCGGCTCGAGCAATACGACGCGAATTCCGAAGGGCGCAAGCTCCATGCGGAGAGCATCCGACATGGATTCGAGCGCATATTTCGACGCCGAATAGAAACCCTGGAACGGAATCGTGACGAGTCCCCCGAGCGAACTGACGTTGACGATCAGGCCCGATCCCTGTGCCCGAAGTCCGGGGAGGACCGCGCGACAGACGCGCAACACGCCGAAAAAATTGGTCTCGAACAGGCCCTTTGCCTCTTCGACGGTCGTGTCCTCGACGGCACCCGCGAGACCCACACCGGCGTTATTCACGACGACATCGATCCGGCCCTCCTGCTTCAGCACGAATTCGACGGCTCGCCGCACGGAGTCGTCGTCGCACACGTCCATGGGGATCATCTGCGGAAAGGTGCGGAGATCGGATGCATTAGAGGCATCCGGAAATTCGGCCCGTCGGCTGGTTCCGTAGACGCGATGGCCGAGACGAGCGAGATGTTCGGCACAGGCGCTTCCGAAGCCTGCGGAGGCGCCGGTGATCAGAATGATTTTCGATGTCATCTCGTGGACTCCCTGCCCGGTCAGGACTCAGGCTACAGCAGATCCGTCATCTGATTCGGCCTCGTCGACCTGGTTTTGTCACTTCTTCGTAGTATTTGTACCCGGAAGCAGTCTCGCGGTCCGCCATTGGCCTTGAGCACCGCGCTGGCCTACAACTCCGTTTTGGCAAGAATTTTGCTGAACGCGAGTCATCTCGAGAGGCCCCGGCTGGTGCTGCTCGATTTCGAGTTCGCTCACAGCCGGGCGTCAGGAAGGGTGTCATGGTCGAAGCCGAACGAATCGGATCGGATACAGCGCGGGGTGCGAGCCGTCTGGCGTTCGACGCGGTCGAGCAGGTCGCGCATATCGTCGAGGCGATGCATGCGAATATCGCCGCGGCCTCGCCACCGCTAGGCAAGGGCACGGACGGGCGTACGCGGGGTATCACCGGTCTCGTCTACGGCAGCACTCGGCTCGTAAACGGAGCCTCACGGGCGATCCTCGATCGTGCATTGAAACTTCTTCCAGGGCAGTTGGGCTTGCCGATCGCGCCGCCACATGCGGACGCGGCGCGCAGCGTGTTGAACGGCGTGTTAGGCGATCATCTCGTCGCGACCGCCAATCCGCTCGCCATAGAAATGCGCCTGCGCAGCGGCGGCCGACCGCTCCGGCTCGAGCGAGAAGCGCTCGCTGCAGCAATGCCGGAAGCGAAGGGCGAGATTCTGGTAGTCGCGCATGGCCTCTGCATGAACGACCGGCAGTGGAATCGAAAGAATCAGGACCACGGGGCGTCCCTGGCGCGCGACCGCGACTACACGCCCGTCTATCTGCACTACAACTCCGGGCGTCACGTTTCAGAGAATGGGCGTGAGTACGCCGCGCTTCTCGAACGGCTCGTCGACGCCTGGCCCGTGCCGGTGACGGGCTTGAGCGTGTTGGCGCACAGCATGGGCGGCCTCGTGACCCGTAGCGCATGCCATTATGCCGCCGAAGCAGAACACCGCTGGCTCGGATTCCTGCGCCGGATCGTGTTTCTCGGCACACCGCACCACGGAGCCCCGCTCGAACGCGGCGGCCATTCGTTGGTGAGCGCGCTTGGAATCAGTCCCTACACCGCTCCCCTGGCGCGGCTTGGCTGGCTGCGGAGCGCGGGCATTACGGACCTGCGCTACGGCAACCTGCTCGACGAGGACTGGCAAACTCACGATCGATTCGCATCGACCGGCGACTTTCGTCGATCCGTTTCGCTGCCGGAAGGTGTGGACTGCTATGCGATTGCGGCGACGACGGGCAAGCTCCGCGGCGACCTCAACGATCGCCTGCTCGGGGATGGTCTGGTGCCTGTAGCGAGTGCACTCGGGCAGCACTCGGACGCGACGAAGAAGCTTCGGATCCCAGAATCGAATCAGTCGATCTTCTACGGCACGAACCATATGGATCTGCTCAGCGATCGAGATGTGTATGCGCAAATAAAGGTTTGGCATACATGAGATAGATTGGCGTTTGTTCCCGTCTACCGGGTCCATTACAGCGAGTCGAGTCGCACGCAGGCCGGCTGCGGTAGCCGTGTTCAATGTGTGGCGGCGCGCCTCCGGCAGGCAATCCCACAGGGTCAATCGCCCGTTCGAACGAACGTTCTCTCGACCGACGCCTGCAGAGAGCCGTCGACCCACACCGTCAGTGTGGACAAGAGGGTATCCGAATCGGCGCCGAGATCTCGGATCTCGATCAGTCGCGCTTGCTTTCCGCTCGGAAGCTCGAGCTCGCGGATCATCTCCAGGCCACGTTCCGAGGTCCATGAGTAGCGATCGAGCGTGGCTCGTCCGCGCGGGTCTTCGCCCGGACGGGGCTGTCCGTCGAGAATTGCCTCTGCTTCACTATCCGAGATCGGTGTGCGGAGGGTGACCATGACCTTCTCGGGACATTTCTCGCAGTCGCTCGGTTTCCCGACGGCTCTCAATTCCAGGCCGACTCGGGCGATGCCCGCCAGTCGTCGCATCAGCCAGGGCGTCTCGAGCGCTTTCATGACCGGCTCGAAGGAGCCAGAGCGGTCCCAGTCGAGTTTCCATTGTCCGTCGAGCCGGGCGGGCCCAGCGGGCGCGGGCGCGTCTGCGGCGGATGCCAACGTTGCGGCAAGAAGCAGGACAATGACGAGGAAGGGTCTCTTCATGTTTGTTCTGCCTTGGGCGTTTCTTTCAGGTAGCGCTCGATGACGGGTTCGAGATGATCGGGATTGAAGCCGAAGGGACCAATGCCCGGGTTGTAGATGACCTTCCCTTTTTGATCGATGAAGTAGATGCGGGTGGGTCTCGACGTGTAGAGCTGCGCGACCCGGTTATCCATGGTGTCGACGTAGAGCGGAACGACGCCGTCGAAGAGGTTGGCCTGGCAGCTCGCCGCCACCCTTTGGCGTTGCTCGAGGGTGACGGGTTCTTTTACGTCCGTTCGGGCGAGTTGGCCGGTCAGGTCGTTCACGAGTCGCTGAGTCCGTGAACGGCCGAGCCACCATCGATCGCTGGCGTGGGCTTCTTTCACGTAGACGACGATGAACTCCACCCGGTCGTGATACTGCTCGTAGAGTTCTTTGAGACGCACGGTCCCATTGCTGAAAGGCGGTCAGGTGTAGCTGCCAAACACGAGCGCGACCGGCCGCTTGCCACGGAAGTCCGAGAGACGAACGCGTACGTTGCCCTCTGGATCCTGTAGTTCGAAGTCGGGGGCCAGGTCGCCCACCTTGGGTGACTTGGGATCGCCCGAGCGCTGCCAGGCAATTTCCTCGTTGCGCCACTCCATCGAGTGGACGAGGAGGTCCGCACCCAGCACGAGATTGTCCTCACCCTCCCAGATCATGAATAGACAGGCAATGGCGGCGAAAGCGATCGCGGCGTGTCGGACGATTCGGCCAGCTCTCCTGTCGGAGATCGAAAGCCGTCGTTCGCAGAAGAACAGGAGCGCGATGGTTGCGAGGCAGGCGATGAGCGAGATGCCCGTCGGCGCGCCGACCGCCAGTGGCGCCAGCATCAGGAGTCCCAACGCGATTCGGGCAGCGCCAAACGCGCGTGTGCTCGATCCGCCGATCTCGATTGATCCGAGCTTACGGAGCCAGCCTCGGTCGACGTTGGGCATGAGCAGGTTATGTGCGCCCGTAGCCAATAAGAAACAGGCGAGGCTGGCCTGCAAAAAGACGAGGCCCCCGTGGAGTAGATACACCGCCATCGTCCAGATCAGATTCTGCGTATCGATGATGGTCTCGTAGTTCGGGTCCATGGATCTTCCTCTTTGGCTATGCCGTACCGATCGAAGTCGTTCTAGTGAGAAGCGGACAACGCCTCTCCAAATGTGGTTGCCGCTGCCAATCGTCGACTCGGAGGCCGCAACAGATAGGAGGTCAGACAGAGGCCGAGGACAATGGCGGGACGGACCGTATGGCTCATTGGATCGCCCGAGAAGGCGTGGGAAGCAGTGGCCCCGATCAAGTTGAAGGTGATGCCGGCGTACGCCCATTCTTTGAGAAGGGGATGGGCTGGGACGAGTACCGCGACGACTCCCGACATCTTCGCGATGCCGATGATCGTCATGAAGTAGAGGGGGTAGCCGAGATGTGTCATGGCCTCGACCATCATCTCCTGATGGCTGAAATGGGCGAAGCCCGAGAAACCGACGACGGCACAGAAAAGGCCGGTCACGATCCAGTAGGCCAGCGTTTTCTTGGTCAATGGATACTCCTTTGTTTTGCGGATGGTGGGGCAGACGAGAACGAGAACGGGCCGTTCAGGCTGAACTCTCCGCAGGCGGGGAGCCGAGCAGCATGTACTCGACTGCGCGCGAGTGGGCTTCGATCACGCTTGGATCACTTGGATCGACGCCGGTGACCCGCCAACATTCCTCCGCTTGATGAAAGATGACGTCGATGGCGCCGATCAGGGCGTATCCGAAATGGAGCGGTGCGATGTCTTTGGGGAGTCGGCCAATATCCTGAAGATGGGCGATGACCGGCATGAGCCTTTCGAAGAGCGGCTTCACGTGGCGGTCCACGAGCCAGCGCATACGCGGGCCGCGGCGCTTGCCTTCTTCGTGCATCAGGCGAACAAACTCGGGATGTTCCGCGACATAGCGAACGTGGGCTCGGATGCCTGCGCGAATCAGCGCGACGGGATCGGCACTGCGATCTGATCCGGGCTCGCCTTCAGGAGGAGAGAAGGCGACGTCGAGGCCATTTCTGACCTCACCAAAGGCCTCGTCCACGGCGGCCTGCCAGAGTTTGAGTTTGTCGCCGAAGTAGTAGCGAAGCAGGCCGAGCGGAACGTTCGCCCTGCTCGCAATCTGTCGCGTCGTCGCCCCGTCGAAGCCATTCTCTGCGAAGGCCAGCTGTGCTGCGTCGAGGATGCGCTCGCGTACTTCGCTCGGATTGTCGGAAGGGTTTCGGCTTGTTCGCATGAACAACATTATTGTACAGCTGAATAAACATA
>JAQBEG010000565.1:0-3329 GCA_032123985.1 Deltaproteobacteria bacterium | reverse complement strand
ACCTTGACCAGATCCGGAATCGATTCTGAAACCTCTGTGGCGAGTTCGAGGACCACGTCCCTGACATCTTTGAAGTACTGATAAAAGGTGGCTGGCGAGGAGCCTATCCGACGCGCGATATCGATTACGCGAAGTTCGCGTAGCGATTTTTCGTTGAGAAGTGAAACCGTCGCTTTGAGAATGCGCGCGCGCGTTCGAAGTGCGCGGGTCCCGAGTGGACGACCGGACTGATCAACCAGCCTTGCATCCATGACTAGCGGTGGCGTCTGGTCGGGGTCGGTGGGATGGGTGGATGATGGCTCGGACGCGGCCACGGCTAAAGAAATGACTGCACTGGGCAGCCTGGCCGGGCCATTCGTTGCTCGAACGGGGTTTTCCTGGTTGGTTGTGTGTGGGTGCATCATGCGGTTAACCATACACGAAAATGGGTTCACAATAGTGCAAAATTTCCCTGAGGGGGCGTCAGAAACGAATGTGCGCTCGCTCACAGCATTTTTGGTTGATTGTACGATCATCTATTCCGACCTGGCGACGCCAAAGCAAAACGGCGTTGCACGATTTTTCTTGTGCAAATCGTCCAATCCCGTAGTTTGTCTGGACGTGGCGCATTCGCGCCGAGATTCTGCTCCGCCCCCCAAGCCCGGGCACCTTTGACGACGCAGGAGGTCCCATGGCCAAACTCACGATCGAAATCGACATGGATGACACCCAGGAAACCTGGGATGCCCTCTACCGTCGCATCGAAAAGTTCGGTGATTCAGACGAGAAGACGCAGAGCCCAGTCCCGAACTCGAACCCGGTCACCTACGACCTACTGCTCGATCCCGAGCGCGCCTTTGGCGAGGTCAGCGACTTCTTCGCGGTCCTTACTGGCCCGGAGTAGTCCGGCCGGGAACGGTTCGCTTCGGCACGACGACGATTCGCGCTTTCGCCGTGGGATGCTGCTCGATGTAGATCTCGTACGTTCCCTCTTTCTCGAACGTGTAGTGCCAGTCGTCGCCCGGCTTCTCGAGCGGCGGGCTCTCGAGCAATCCCGACTCGTCGACGACCACATGTCCGCCCGGCATGGCGACGGTGTTGAGAAAATGGACCGTCGTCCCAACGAACAAATTCAGCAGCGCTGGCTTCAATTCATCATGCTCGATCTCGATCGTCGGACCATGCGCTGAAGCTTCGCTTGCAAGACCGAGCCCGACGAGCGCGGGCAATACGGTGAACAACACAGCGAGAAACCAACTGTTCGAGGCGTTCTGAAGCTTCGCCTGCCTGGACTTCAATCTGGGCTCCGATCGATGGGGCGAACGGGAACGATCGCACGCCGCGACCAGGACCGGTAGCCTTAGCGCCCGCCCGTCACTTCCACCCGCAGTTTTCTACCATTGAACGAGCCGACAATGTCGCAGCCGGTCCAGATCGAACGCGAGCAGATGACGGAGTTCCGGACGCTCTTAGGGCTCTCCATGCCCGTCGCTGCGGCGCAGCTCGGGTTCATGGCGATGGGCGTCGTCGACACGATGATGGTCGCGCGAATCGGCGTGGCCGAGCTCGCGGCCGCGGCCATCGCGACCTCCTGGGCCTGGTCTTCGAGTTCGCTCTTCCAAGGACTGGTGCATGGGATGGATCCGCTCGTCAGCCAGGCGCATGGCGCCGGCGACGGCGAGGGAGCGGCGCTGGCGCTGCAACGTGGATTGATCATCGCTTGTCTGTCTTCCATTCCTTTGATGGCGTTATGGATCGCGACGGGCCCAGTACTCGTATTGCTCGGGCAGGACGGAGAAGTCGCGGAACTCGCTGGGAGTTACATGCTCGCGCGCCTACCGAGCGCTCTCGGCTTCAATCTCTTCATCGCACTGCGCCAGTACCTTGCTGGCCGCACGATCATGCGTCCGGCGATGTGGGTCATGTTCATCGGCAATCTGGTCAACCTGTTCCTGAACTGGGTGTTCATCTTCGGCCATCTCGGCTTTCCAAAGCTCGGCCTATTCGGGGCCGGTCTCGCGACGGGAATCACGAATGTGCTCCTGCCTCTCTTGTTATGGCAATGGATTCGCCAATTCCGGCTGCATGAAAATGCCTGGCGTCGCTGGGATCGGAACTCCTTCGACCTCGCGGGACTCGGCCGTTATCTGCGGCTCGGCATTCCGGTCGGCCTTCAGCTCTCGCTCGAAGCAAACGCGTTCACGGTCGCAATGATCATGATCGGATGGATCGGCGTCGTCGAGCTGGCCGCTCATCAGGTCGTGATCAACATGGCAAGTTTCACGTTCATGATGCCGCTCGGCGTCGCGATCGGCGCCAGCGTGCGCGTCGGAAACCTGATCGGTGCCCGCGATTCGACTCGCTTGCGCCTCGCGTGCCGAACGGCGTTCGCGATGGGCGGGGGAGTGATGGCCGTTGCCGCCCTTTTTTTCGTCGTGTTCCGCAATAGCCTGCCGCTCATCTACATTGACGATCTGGCGGTCGTGTCGCTGGCTGCCGTACTCCTTCCGATCGCCGGGGCATTCCAGATCTTCGACGGACTTCAGGTCGTTGGAGGTGGCTTAATGCGCGGCATGGGTCGACCGAAGGCGGGCGCGATCGTGAATCTGCTCGGCTTTTACGTCCTCGGTCTACCACTGGCCTGGCTGCTCGCCTTTCCAGTGGGCCTCGGGATCATCGGAATCTGGTGGGGTCTGGCGGCCGGCCTGGGCGGCGTAGCACTCATGCTCTGTATCTGGGTGATGCGCACGGCGCGTCGGCCGCTCGCCGAACTGACCGTCGACACGCGGTGAACAGAGTCAATGCAGACGAATCGACGCGAGCATCTCTTCGAACTCACCCAGCATACGCGGAAGGTTCTCGGTCGCGGCGGTCGCGGTCAGAATCAGTGTCGATCTGTCGTCGCGCTGAAGCTGATATTGCAGCGTTGTCGTACCCAGAATCGCACCGTCGAATTGAAGATAGAGCGCGCGACGACTAACACGTTCTCTCATCTCGCACACATCCATCGCGATCGGTCTACCAAAAACACGGGAAAATTCGGTCGGCAAGATCTGGCAGATCCGCTCGAGTTCCTCCAACGTCGACGGCAAATCTGCCGGCTGCATCAGCACGTTGACGTTGTCGACGAAGGAACCCGACACCTCCGCCCGGCGATAGAAGACCTCGAGTTCGCCGGCGAGAACCCGATCGTGGATCACACGGCGCATCGACAGTGGAACCGAAACAAACTCGGAAGATCTGCCTTCACCGAGGAACACCGCTGCGTTTTGGGTCATCTCATCGCGGGTGAGCACCATCCAAACGTCCGGAACCGAGATGCCGAAGTCGAACCCACTCTCGTATTCGCC
>JAQBEG010000564.1:0-5993 GCA_032123985.1 Deltaproteobacteria bacterium | reverse complement strand
GATACTTGCCCCGCGGCTTGACGGTGTCGCCGTGCATCGTCATCACATGGCCGACGTTGTAATGAATGGGTAGACGGTCTAGCAGCTTGCCGGTCTTGTAGTTCCAGCGCGCCACCATCGAATCGACATAGAGCGACGTATAGACGACTCCGTCCTCTGAACCGTATTGAGTATGCAGCGGGCCGAGTCCGAGCGGCACCTGCACGTGGAGCATTTTCTTCATGTCGAGGATCGGAATCCCGTAAGCATCCTTGTCCGCCCAATCCTTTTTTTCGATGGCCTGCTTGATCTTGTCCCAGCTGAACACGTACGTGTGACTATCCAGCTTGCCCGAGACGATCAGGTACTTACCGTCCGGAGCGACGTCGATGCCGTGCGGACTTTTCGGCTCCGGGATCAGCACGACGAGCCCTTCGTCGATCGCCACTTGCATCGGAATCACGGTATGGCCGTTGATCTTGATCGCCTTCTTGCCGGCAGCGACCTTGGCCGCCTTGCGCCAATCGATGACGTGGAGATAGTCGGTGTCCTTCGCTGAGCATCCGGCCTCGAAAGGCGGCCGTCCCCGCTCGATCCCGCCGACGTATCGCTCGGAACAGAACGAGTTCGTGAAGGAATAGCCCTCACTCGCGCCCTTGCCGAAATCGGAGAGATCTTGTGAGTACGGCGGTAGCTCGATCGAGAAGGACTTCTCGGGCTCAATCCGTCCCTTCTCCCGGTTGAACTTCCAGTACGTCACGCCGCCCCGATACTCCTCGTTGAAGAGTTCGAGCGGCTGGTACTCACCGCCCAGGGGCGCGGCCAGCTGAGCTGCTTCGATGATGTACTCCGTGTTGGTGCTGACGAACGCGCCGCCGTGTTCGTTCTGGAAGACCGGGTTGACGACGATCTGCTTCGTCTCGAAGTCCTCGAGATCAATCACCGCGAGCCGCGGATTCGCCTTGTCGTTTGTGAACAAGAACTGACCGTCGTAGTCGCCGTTCGTCTCTGAGAGCGCCGGATGATGAACGTCGCCCCAGTTCACGTCGCGACCGTTGATTTTGCCCTGGTCGAGCACGGCCTTGGATTCGTCCTCGAAGCCGTAGCCCCTGCCACGGCTCGGGCGTAAAGACGCCGATGTACTTGAGGATTCGCATGGACGGGATGCCATAGACGATGATGTGGCCACTCTGACCGCCCGACGCGAAGGCGATGAATTCATCGCGGCCCCCAGTCGGCGTATAGGTCTTGGCCGCGGCGAGAATATCCGTCTGACTGAGCCCGCGTCGCTTCAAGACCTGCTGAAGGTTCTCGGCGCTGGCAGTGACGGCAAACAAGGATGCCACCAGAACGACCGAGAGCAGAACAGCCCAGACCGGCGAGCTTCTGAGTCCCTGTGCGTAGAGTCCACGCGTCATTATTCTTGTCCCTCTTATCTTCATGTGAGATGTCTACGAAAATTTCACTCGCCATGAGCCATCACCCAGGCGAGTCAGCCAGCGTATTGCAACGCTCATACCGACTCCTCGTCGGAAGAGCCCTTCACCGCTGCCACGATGCGTTGCGCCCAGGCGTCCCATGGCTTCGCGACCGAGAACTGGGGCACAAACGCAACAAATTAATTGTTCAGTCGTCTGCATACGCTCAGTTCGTGCGTTCGCAGCTAAATTTCTCGCGAATCCGTCCAGTTACGCGCGCAATAGACGAATCCGATTCAGTCCGAAAATTCGCTGCCCGACGATTCGTTCGCCAAAATCTCGGACAATTTCGAAATAGCACCCGCCCATGAGACCCTCAACACCGGAAATTATGAGACATTACGACCCTACTAGGGCCCTCTCGCCCCATGCGACCCGAAGCAAGCAGGAAGGCCGGGCGCCTTCTACCCAAAGCCCCGTCTCACGCTCGAGTCCTCTCGAGTCATGCCGATGCGGGCAGACCATACAGGATCAAATCGGTGCTGTGCGATCGAATCATCACAACCTGGGCATCGCGTCGTCGGGATTGATCGCGATCGGACAGCCGCTGTAGCCGAGCAGCTCTGGGGGCGTGAAGCGACGCGGCGCCCTCCATGCTCCGACGATACGATCTCGCGAATTCTCGACCATCCGGAAATGAGAGCCGCTTGCAAGATGTTTCTCGGCACGCACCCATCGACGTTCTCACGCGGCCGATCTGGTTCTCGGCCCTGCTGCTCACTCTCGCCGCGGCTCTCTCGTATATCTATGCGGATCGAGCCATGCCGGCATCAGACGAAGGTGCCCTCCTCACCGCCGCCGTCAAACTCTTGCATGGTGGAGTTTTCTATCGCGACGTAGATGCCTACGCATTCCCGGGCGTGTCGTATCTACTAGCTGGCATGATGTCTCTCTTCGGCGAACATCTCTCGGTCGCTCGCGCCATTGCTGGATCCTTCTACTGCGCAACGGTCCTCGGCGTCTATGCCTGCGCCATCGCGCTCGTCGATCAGAAGCGAGCCGCGCTTTGCGGACTCTCCCTGCTTAGCCTGAAGTTCTTCGCTTTCCCGATCTACACGATGTTCTTCTACGCCGATGTAGCCGTCGCAACAGCCATCGCCGCACTCGCGCTGTTCTTGCGTCATCGTTTCGATGGAGCATCGCAACGACTCTTCTGGGTCGGCGCGTTCACTGGATTATCGATCGTCACAAAACAATCGACCGGGTTTCTCGTCGCGGTCGTGTTCGTGATCGTCCTCTGCTTCCCCGGCTTCGCACACGGACCTCGAGGGCGCAGCTCGCGCCTCGCCGAGGTCGCGGTCTATGGCGCTGGGGTGTTCTTCGTCGTCGGCGGGATGTGCGCCTATTTTTCAAGTCAGGGCGTCCTGGGCGAAATGTTTCGCGCTGGCGTGCTTCGCCCCTTTACCGGCTACCTCCCGACGAGTGGCGTCTCATTCCTCCCCCCTCTCGCCTGGTGGAAGTTCGGGGAACTCCAATCATTGGGGCCGATCTATTTTTCACAACTCTACTTCGAGCTCGTCTTGCGTTGGATCCAGCTCGATCCCACGGCGCGGGGTTTCTACTGGGGCATCGGCGAACTCGCTTCACGAATGCTCTATTGCGCGATCCCGATCGCGTTCGGAGCATGCGCCTGGTTGTGGATTCGAGCCTTCCGCGTGGTCGACTCCGACGACGACGGGGATGACACAGCTGCCCTCGCGAAGGCGCGGTTCTTCACGGCGGCCGGAGTTTCGCTCGCGATCACCGTCTCTGCGTTTCCGCGAGCGGATTTCATTCACGTCATCACGATTTATCCCGCGGTCGTACTGATTCTCTTTGCCCTCTGCCGCCCCGCCCTTCTCGGCCAAGGATGGCCAACGCGTGCCGATACCGCTCCGATGACGCAGGACCGTCGGATGCGATTCGAAACTGCCTTCGTCGTTCTCTTGTTGATTACCACGGCGTTCCTCGCCGTCCGGTACGACGAGATACTGATCCATCGGATCTCGACCGATCGGGCGAACCTCTGGGTCAAGGCCCAGCACGCGTGGCTCGAATCACTGATCACCTACGTTCAAGAGGAAGTTCCAGAAGGGGAACCTCTGTTCGTTTATGGTCATGAAGCGCAATGGTACTACCTGTCGGATCGCTACACGCCCCGTTCGTTCTCCCAGATCTATCCGGGGATGACCGGTGATGAAACGGGAGAAGGCCTTGCGCAGCTCATCCGCACGACGCAGCCGCGCGTCATCTTGCAGGGCGTACTCCGTTGGCCCGGCATGCCCCCCGTTCCCAGCTACACCCAGGAGTTCAAACGCACGCTCGAAGAACTCTACTCCCCGGCTCCGGACGCCATCGTCGATCCACCGAACCTACGGGCACTCCGCGTCTGGCGACTCAGGGAGTGAGTGTTCGCTGATGGCTTCATGACACGCCATCAAACGCGCACGGGTTCAGACCGATTGTGTTATTCCTTGGGTGGGCCAGCCGGGGAGTTTTCGGGAATGGAAAGCGAAGACGACGTTCAAGGCGCCGAAATGGCCATCCCGAGCACACCCGCTCCGACTGTCGGCCTGGCGAGGTTCGTCGAAATTGACTCCCTGAAGGCGGCGGGAATCCTCACGATCATTTTGATTCATTCGCTGCGCGCGCCCTGGGATTCCAGAACTTCTTCGACCGAGCTCCTGCTGGGAATCGTGACTCGTTTCGCCGTGCCCGCGTTCCTCTTCAGCTCTGGATTTCTATACGCAACCACAACGCGGATCGCTGGAGCGACTGTGCTACGGCGACTGAGGCGCGTACTGGTTCCCTATCTGATTTGCTCGATCGCAGCACAACTCTGGTGGCAGGCGACGGGACAGGGGCATACCTTCGACACGGTCGTTCACGAGTTTTTGTTTGGGTCTTCATTTGGCCCGTACTACTACGTGTTCGTACACTTCTTTCTCGTGCTATTCGCACCGCTCTTCGCGGTTCTGCCGGGCACCGTACTCGTGGGACTCACGGTGTTGATGATCTGCTTCCAGGCTTGGCTCGAGTCCAGTACCACGCTGATCGCTCCCATCTTCTGGCATATTCGCAATCCACTCTTGTGGTGGGGCTACTTCCTACTCGGCTGGATGATCCGCCTACACCATGAGACCATTCGCCGATGGATAGTCTTACGGCGCAGCGTTCTCATGGCGCTCGTCGCGTTCGCGGTCGTAGCCTGTACGTGGTTCGCACATCTCGAGAATCGAAATGAGTGGGTTCGTGCGGCAATGTGGCTCAATATCCACGCGACCCTCGCGTTCATCTTCGTGTCAACCTGCGGCCGCCGCAGCATGCCGGCCGTTATGAGCAAACTTTCGGATGCATCGTTCGCAATCTATTTGCTTCATCTCTTCTTCGTCTACGCGGCCGAGCGGCTCGTCCAACCGGCGGTCAACAAATTCGATGTATTGGTCATCGGGGGGTACTGGAGCGCGGGGCTATTCGGCTCGCTCGCGGTGATCGCCGTCGCGCGTTGGCTGCTCGGATCGCGATCGCGAGATCTCATCGGCGCCTGAACCGGACATCAGGGACCGTAAGCACCACGGAGCCTCTTCAGCCAGATCATGAAGACATCGAAACTCGTCCCGAGCGAGTCCTTGATGATCCGCACACGGCTGTCGCCATCGAAATGCCAATTGACCGGGATCTCCTTGATCCGATAGCCGAACAGGTTTGCAATCACGAGTGTCTCGACATCGAAACCGAAACCTGTTCGCGATACGCGGCTAAAGATCTCCTCCGCAGCGTCGGCTCGGAAGCACTTGAAGCCGCACTGCGTATCCTGTATTTCGGGGACGAGCAGGAGACGCACCAGCGTGTTGAACACGCGTCCCATCACGTGCCGACTTCCGGGCTCCTCGAACCGAACGGAGCCCGGCGCCTCCCTGGAGCCGATGGCAACGTCGATGTCCTCGAGCGTGGGCGGCAGAAAGTTCCGAACCTCTTCGATCGGCATCGACAAATCTGCGTCGCACAGGAAACGATACTCGCCCTTCGAGGCCAGCATGCCTCGCCGAACGGCCGCCCCCTTGCCACGAACCGGCTCGCGCAGAACGCGAATGCGCGGATCGTATTCGGCCGCCGCGTTCGCGACATCCCAAGTCCGGTCGCTGCTCGCGTTCTCGACGATCAGGACTTCCGCGCTGTAGGGCTGGGCATCAAGAAAATCGCGAATCTGGTCGAGGCTCCCGGTGAGTCGTCGTTCCTCGTTGTATGCCGGGATGACTATCGAAAGATACACGGTCGAGTCGTCGAGCGAGGCCGCCGACGGGTCCCCAGATCTCTCTGTCGTCATGCGTCCCAATCCTCACGGCGGCGATCGGACTCGGCAGAATTGCCCGTTCGCTGTTGGCCTCTTCTGAGAAGTCTCTCCTCGGCTGATCTTAGGCGACGCACTTTGCGGCCGCCCCTATCCTTCGTTTCGGCAGAAAAGGAGCGAAGCTTGCGTGATCGGTTCGATGAGCAGAGCAACGATTTGGAATGAATTCGAGTCCTTGCCATGCTTGGTTGCTCGACGGCCGATGG
>JAQBEG010000563.1:0-3735 GCA_032123985.1 Deltaproteobacteria bacterium | reverse complement strand
GCCCGTCGACGACGCGCTTGATTGTATCTCGAACCCGCTGGCGAGAATAGCCGCCCCGGTCCGCCGTGCAGCGGACACGACCGCCCGCACATCCTCCGCGGACACCAGACAGCGGGCTGCATCATGGATTGCCACGAATTCGAATTCTTCGGATAGATGCTCGAGCCCGGCTTGCATCGAGTCTTGCCGTTCCGTCCCACCCTCGATGGGTTCGGCCAGACCGTCGATGGCTCCGAGCGGCAGAGAGGGCCAGCGCGCGATGTCTGCCGCTGCGAGAACAGGCAGAATCAAGTTGATCGACCCCGAACTCGAGAGCGCGCGAATCGAATGTTCGATCAACGTGCTGCCACGGATCGACACGAAAGCTTTGGGAAGCGTATGCCCGAGTCGCTCGCCGCGTCCCGCACCGAGGACCAGCGCCGCAACCGAGCCGGAGACCGCCATGACTATTGGATCGGCTCCCGGATATCGTCGACCACGACATCGTGGAATTCCAGGATGGTGCCCTGAGACCGTTCGAGGCCGACCTCGGCGATTCGATACGCCTGAAGTGCGTCGATCTTCTTGCTCTCCGCTTCAACCAAATCACTCTCGCGCTGAAGCACCTCGAAGGGCGTCGATTCACCGTGTTCCAACCTGATCCGCTCGGCACGCAGCTGTTCCTCGGAAGCCAGGCGGCTTCGTTCGGCGGCGTCGATTCCCTGAGCCGAGGCGAGCAACAAGCGTGCCGCGGCTCGAACCTCGAGAATGATCCGCTGTTCTAGGAAGATTCTGCGTGTCTTCGAGCGCCGAAGATCGAGTTCGCTGCGTGTTACGCGCTTTCGAGCCGCCGTATTCGGGATGGGTATCGAGAAGACGCCCTGGACACGATAGTTGTCCGAGCCGTCACTCTTGAAGAAATCTTTCGTCGAATCTCCATAGGACGAGTCACCGGGAATATCCCCGAAATTGGGATTAAGACTGGAATTGCCGTCCCCCGAGATTCCGACGAATCCATATTGCATCTCGAGATCGAGCTGCGGCAAGCGTTGGTTCTTGGCGAATTTCAAAGTGACCTCACCCTGTTCGATCTGGCGATCTTCGACCTGGAGTTCGGGTCGCCTGAGAAATGCCTCGCGGACCGATCGCTCGACATCCACCTGTCGCGATTCATAGGATTCCGGATCTTCGGTCGGCACGAACTGCAGGCTCGTCGTGGCGGAAAGTTCGCGACCCAGCACGGTCTCGATCACCCGATCCTGCGTGTTCCTGAAAACATTGGCCGTACGAATCAGGTTGAACTCGCGATCCGCAACGCCCGCCTCTGCCTCGACGACCTCTACCCGGGAAACGACGCCCACCTCATATTGGGTCTGCGTTTGATCGAGTAGGGCACGCGCCGTTTCGAGGCTCTTCTGGGCGACTCTAACTTGATCCCGAGCCGCAACGAGGCTCCAATAGCTGTCGACCGTGTTGCGCACGTTGTCCATCAAGGCCGTTCGAAAGCTGTCCTGAGATTGCTGGTAGGAAATCGCCGTAAGCTTCACGTTGGTCCACGGCTCATTCCAGATCAGATTTCGCGCGAGGGGGATCCGGCCAGTAATGAAAAAGCTGGAGTCGTATTGGGGATCCAGACTCTGGACTGTACTGCGTGTGGTTCTTTCAGAACTATCGAAGCGAAGGTTGAGAGATGCTCCGATATACGGAATCAGCTGATCCAAACCGACCCCACCACCGAGTTCCGAGTCACGGTTGATAGAAGCTGAATTGAGCGAGAACGAGTTGGGCGATTTCTGCACGTCGTAGCCAATATCCGCCGAGATCGTCGGATCGTAGGCGCCCCATGCGCCCTCGCTATTCGCCTCCTGAATCAGAGGCTCGAATCGTTCGACTTCGACGTTCAGATTATTTCGAATCGACAGCGCGACCGCCTGGCCGATGCTCAGGGGACGACCGTCCGTCACGATACGAGCCCCCGGCTTCAAATCGTCTGGCATCGGCTCGTCGAAGCCCGGCACGGCCATCGTCTCTTCCGGTTCTGACTGCGCGAATGCGAGGGGCGCGATCCAAAGAAGAACGCAAACCAGCATCAACCCGAGCAACATCGAACGTCTCATAAAAATCCTCCGGCCGGGATTCTATCCAAGGGAATGCACCCCTGCAGACTTGATTCCGGCAGGTCAATCTGGTGTCGAGGCGGCTCCGCCGGCAACTCGCAGACGTAGCGACCAGCAATTCGAAGTCGCGACGATTTGACTCTCTGGCTGGGGGGCGCGGGCCGGATGATGGACGCGAACGGAGTCGGACGCAAGCCAACTTCCGGGCCATTTCATCTGGCCTCGGTCCACAATCCAACGCACTCGATGTGTCTGATCCGTGGCGATTGGGACATTTTGTGCCATCGCATGAATGGCGACGTGTCGGGACTGACCGAGTGAAGTGTCGTCGGAGAATGGCCCGGCCTTGCGAAGCTCCTCGAAGAGAAGGCTGAGCCAAGTTCCGATATCGATTGGATCCAATAGGACGACGTCCGCACGTCGGGGATGCGTTAAGCTCCTTGACTCGAATCGAGTGACCAAGCGGATTGAGTCGGTCGGAGGAAATACGTGGGGCTATTCAGTTCAAGGGACCGTGGGGGTAAAGCCTCGGGCGATCCCGAACGCAAAACAACACCGGCGAACGCCAGGGGTGAACGAACCGAGGATTCGGATCAATCGCGGCCGAAGGCCCCGGCTTCTCCGTCCGCCGGTTCGACATTCGATGGGGATCAACAATCTCGGAAACGTGAATCAGCGTCGACCGCTCAGCGCGGCGCAGAGGGGGACAAGTTCATGGCCATGATTGGTCAATCGATCATTTTCAAAGGCGAGCTCACCGGCGACGAAGATCTCGAGATCGACGGCCAGGTCGAGGGGGACGTCAACCTCAAGAATCATCAGCTTACGATTGGCGCGAATGGCCACTTGAAGGCCGAGGTGGCCGCCAAATCGATCATCGTCATCGGACGCGTGAAGGGCAATCTGGTCGCCACCGAACGAATCGAGATCCAGGCGACCGGTGTGGTCGAAGGCGACATCCACACGCCTCGTCTGAATATCCAGGAGGGCGCGGTCCTCAATGGCAGCATCGATATGACAGCCACGAGCACTTCCACCGCGAAGATGCCGTCGGCTTCTTCGGCCTCCAGCGCCTCAACCTCAAGCACCTCAACCTCAAGCACCTCCAGCGCAGGGCCGCCGCCTGGTTAAGCGCTGAAGAGCGCTTAGCGGACTTCCGGATCGGCTCGAGGAGGCCTTCGGACGAGGACGGTGAATCAGGCGCGGGCCGCCTTCTTCGAACCTCGCTTCGTCGAGTCTTTTTTGCCGCGTTTTTCGCCCGCATCACCGTATCTCTGCTCCAGGACGAGCAGCAGCGGAGACGCGATGAAGATCGAGGAGTACGTGCCAACGATCACGCCAATCAACATCGCTTGGGCGAAGGGTCGAATGACGTCGCCGCCCAGAAAATAGAGCGAGAGCAGCGCCAGAATGGTCGTGAACGACGTGAGCACCGTGCGCGAGAGGGTCTGGTTTACGCTCACGTTGAGCACCTCCTCCAGGTCCACCGCCGTGTGCAGATCCATGTTCTCGCGAATACGATCGTAAATGATGATCGTATCGTTCAGGCTGTAACCCAGTATCGCGAGCATCGCGGCGAGAATCTGCAGGTCGAATTCGACCCCGGCGATTACCAGTAGCCCACCCGTAATCAATAGAT
>JAQBEG010000562.1:0-7842 GCA_032123985.1 Deltaproteobacteria bacterium | reverse complement strand
GCCGAGAAGATGTCGAGGATCATTCCCAGCAAAAGCAGAAAGACGTTGAGCAGGATCAGAAAGACGAAACGATTGTCGATCTGTGCTCGAATCACGTCGAATACACGCGCAGGAACGTCGGTGTCGATCAGGTAATTGGTCGATGCGAGCGAGACGCCGAGAATGATCATGATGGCACCAACGAGCACCATCGACTCCCGCATCACGCCGGGCAATTCGGAGAGTCGGATCTCACGGCGGATCCCGACCTCAACGATCAGGACGTAGATCGCAGTGACTGCGGCGGCCTCGGAGAGCGCGAAAGCACCGCTGTAAATTCCGCCGAGAACCACGATCGGTAGCGGGATCTCCCAGCCAGCCTCGCGGATTGCACCAAGAGCTTCGGCCCGCGTAAACGGTTCGCGGGCCCGAGTTAGGCCGCGCACTTTCCACATTGCATAGATCGAGAGCAAGACCACCATGAGGAGACCGGGAATCAATCCGGCGGCGAAAAGATCCTCGATCCGTACGGGTGGCGCGACGTTCATTTGCTGGGCCACGACGCCATAGAGAATCAGGGGTAGGGCGGGAGCAAAGAGCAGGCCGAGGCTCCCAGAAGTCGTGACGAGCCCGAGGCTGAATCGATCGGGGTAGTCGGCTTCGCGCAGTGCGGGGTAGAGCAGAGCACCCAGGGCGACGATCGTCACCCCCGAGGCGCCGGTGAATGCGGTGAAAAGAGCGCAGGCCGAGAGGGCGACGATGGCCAGGCCTCCGTCGAGCCAACCGAGCAGCGCGTTCGTAAGTCGCACCAGTCGACGGGGCGCGTTGCTCTCGCCGAGCAGGTAGCCGGCAAACGTGAACAGCGGAATGGCCAACAAGATCGGCATCTCGGCCAGACGGTAGATTTCGATGGTGACGACCTGGAGGTCGACGTCTTCGGCCTGGAAGCCGAGCAACGCGGCGGACACGATGATCGCGAAGAGGGGGGCTCCGAATAGCGCCAACACGATGAGCACGAGGGCGAGAATCATTTCTCTGCCCTTTCGTATTCTACCTGCGGCGGCTTCAGTCCGAGAGCGACGCTTGCGTGACTGAAGGCGTGGCCGATATGGCGCACTGCGATCATGGCAAAGGCGAAGGGGATCACGATTTCGCAGAGCCACGCAGGAACATCGCCGAAAGCCATCGAGCCGTAGGCTCGCTCCCCGAGTACGAAGAGCCATGAGTGATAGGCGACGACAGCACAAACGAAGGCTGTGAATAGACCGGTCAGCAGACCCGCGATCGCCTTCGCCCGGAGCGAAAGGAATTTTGATACGACGTCGACGGCAATCTGCTTGTTCTGCCTGCTGGCTGCCATGGCTCCAAATAGGGCAACCCAGAGGACGAGTAGGCGGAGAAAGGGGTCCGCCCAGATCCAACCGGCATCGAAGAAATTGCGCAGGACGATCTGAAGGGGCGCGAGAAGTACGATCGCCCCGAGTAGGAGCGCAAGCAGAAGATCTTCTGCCTGATGGATCGCCGCGAGGACTCGGGGCGTTGTGCCCTTTCGTGAGTCGGGACTCACTGCGCCTCTGCACCGAGGGTGTTGGGGACATTTTTCGTGCCGACAGGAGCAGCGGAATCAGGGCGCTGCTGCGCGCGATAGGCCTCGACATGTTCAATCATTTCATCGAGCAAGCGGTCGGTATAGCGCTTCGACTCGCGCAGGCGTTGCATAGCCTCGACGCTGATATGGTGCCAGCGCTCGAGCTCTTCCGCGGATGACGGCAGAATGAATTTGATTCCCTGGTTTTTCAGGGCCTCGATCGCATTGGCGTCGCCGGCGCGGGTCGCCGTGTCGAGGCGCTTGGAGGCATTCTCGATTTCTTCGCGGACGATGATCTGATCTTCTGGCTGAAGCGCTTCGAACGTCTTGCTGTCGATCGTGAAAATTCCGATTAGATACATCAACGGCACATTCGTCATGGTCCTCACCTTCGTATGCCACTGAAAGGCGATGGCGCCCATCGGCGGCGCGGCGACGGTGTCGATCAGGCCGGTTTGCAGGGCGGTGTAGACGTCGGCCGTCGGCAGGGGGATGGGTGAGGCACCGGCGATCTCGAGCGCAGTCTGACTCATGATGTCGTCTTCGGGAATCCAGATCTTTGTATTCGGCAGGTCTTCGGTTCGACTGATTTCGTTTCGCGAGAGCAGATAGGCAAAGCCACCATCGGTGATCGCGAGTGCGGTGAAGCCGGCCTTCGCAAGTCCTGCCTTCAACTTCTCGTCGACTCGTTCGCGCACATACTCGACTTCGTCGTAGTCGCGGAAGAATAGCGGCAGGCTGTAGAGTTCGATGTTGGGATACACGCTTGCGAGGGGACCGCTTGGCAGCGCAGCGCCGTGAAGCTGCCCGATGCGCATCTTCCGCATCACGGTCTTGTCGTTGCCCATGACGCCGCCAGGGTAGAACTTGAACTTGACCCGACCATTCGTCCGTTGCTGGATCTTCTTCCCGGCTACGCGCATCTCCGCGACGAAGCCACTGCCTTCGGGCATCAATGTGGCGATCTTGAGCGTCTTGGCGTCGGCGCTCGTTGCGAGCAAAAGGCCACCGGTCGCGATGCATAGCGCCATGCGAAGACAGTGGGTGTAGGCGAATAGACTAGAAGTACTCATCGGCATCCGCGAGGAGCTCGTGCGCCTCTTCCTGGGCCAGGACGTTGCTCAGCGTGAATCCCGACGCTTTCGGGTCGCTATCCACTACGTCAGTCAAGAGTTGATCGTGCAAAGCGCGGTCGAATACGAGTCGTGCATACTGCCGCGCGAAGAGCACTTTGGCCGAAAAGTTTCGACCGCTCGAAAGCTCGATGGCGGACTCGAAATGCTCACGCCCGAGATCGGGTCTTCCCCCCATGCTCTCCGGACGAAGCGTGTAGAGGACGCCGAGATAGAGATGAGCGCTACCGGATTCATATTCCGGGCTGAGCAGCACGACGCGCTCCATCAATGCCTGCACTTTCGGAATGTCCGCGATTGCGTTCCAGTCGCCCGAGTTTGCCTGAACCCACGACGCCCAGGCGCTGCCGAGTCCATATAGAGCGTCGACATCCGATTGATCGGTCAGGCCAAGTGCCTTCTCGAAATCATCGAAGGAGAGCTTGCCCGGTTCGCAGAGCGAGGTGCGTCTTCTACATAGGGCTCGTTCTGCATAAGCTCGCGCACGTAGCGTGAGCCGCTCGGCGCGAGTCGGATCGACGACGAATCCCGAGGCGTATGCGGCGTAGAGGCGTGCGCCTGCCAATAGAAGTGTCTGGTTATTGGGGTCGCCCTGAATCAGGCCGTCGATCGCGATCAGGTAGGAGGGGCCTCCGTCTCGAACGATTAGAACGTCCTCCTGATCGAGGACCGCGGCCGAGATATTCTCTGCCAAACGGCTCGTCGCCCGGTTGGCCAATGTCTGGCATCCGCCGAGGGGCAGTGTGGCCACGAGAACCGTGAGTGTGACGAGCCGAGCGATCATCCAGGGTTGAGTCTAGCTGGCATTCGGCTTCCCGCTTGATGCCGGGCGATCGAAAATCGGCGTCACGCTGTATCGGGATAGTTCGAGCGTCGTGTCGTCTTGTCCGTAGACTGAGGTCGGAACGAAGCCGGCCTGGGCTATACAGCTTTCATGCCGAGCGAACTGTTCGAGATCCTGGCGCCGACTTTTCTGTCGGCATTTTCCGGCTGGATCTGGGTTCGATCGGGCCGAACCTTCGACCGCAAGATGGTTGGCGATCTGATCGCGCTGATCGGCGCACCCTGCCTCATTTTTTCATCTCTCGTCAGTCTTGAAGTCACTCCGGAAGCCATGTTGGAGATGGGCCTGACGGCTCTATGCGCGTTTGCCGCATTCGGTCTGTTGGGTTTTGTCTTCCTACGCATATCAAAGCTCCCAACGCAGACATTTCTGGCCCCCATTACCTTTGGAAATCAGGGCAACATGGGTGTCCCCCTATGTCTATTCGCCTTTGGCTTCGAAGGGCAGGCACTGGCCCTCGTGTTTTTTGCAGTTGCGGCGTCGCTTCAATTCAGCGTGGGTCTGTTCATCTGGTCCGGCCGCTTTGATTTGATGGAGTTGATTCGCAATCCGGTGGGGTTGTCCGCCTTGATGGCCGCATTCGCGATTGCCTTCGAAATCCCCGTTCCGTCGGTCCTGACGAACACAACTCAACTTCTGGGAGGCTTCGCAATTCCGGTGATGTTGTTGGCCCTGGGGGCAGCGATCGCAGAACTGAAAGTGACTGATCTACGTCGCAGCCTGGGAATTGCGTTTTTCCGACTCGGGATCGGATTGGTGATCGGATTTGGGATGGCTCATTTGCTCGGGCTCTCGGGTGTCACAAGAGGAGTGCTGATCCTTCAATGCGCGATGCCGGCGGCTGTCTTCAATTATCTGCTCGCCCAGCGTTTCGATCGATCGCCGGAGCAAGTTGCGAGTGTCGTCGTCGTGTCGACTTTTCTGGCGGCTGCGGCGCTTCCGCTGCTCCTGCCCTTCATCATTTAGACTCATTACGGGAGCGGACCTCGCGACGATCAACTGCCGATGATTGCCATGCGATCGCGGAATTCCCTGGTGCTATTCGTTTTGGGGTAGGGCGTGTTCGGAGTCGAGATATTGAGCCCATCGCAAAGTGGTCCCCAGCCCGCGCCAACTTCATGCAGAATGAGTCGGTCCGCTGGGGTCTCGGCTCGCACGGAATCGTTGTGTTGTTCGTAGCAGCGAATCACGTGAGCGCGGTCGTCGGGACGACCGCCAAAAGTCTGTTCGAGGATGAGTTGCCGAGTCATCTCGAAATGTTCGCCAATCCAGCTCGGTTCGGACGGAATCTCGGCGAGCATCGCCCGATAGATCGTATTGTGGAAACTGTCGTACCAAGCGTCGGAGTCGCGGTACGAGAGCAGCACCTTGGCATCGGGGTTTTTTGCTGCAAGGTCCCGCCAGAAGGCGCAGCCGGGCCAGTCGACGGTCGACCGATAGTTCGCGAAGAGCGTATCCCAGTCGGGCTCTTCTCCACGGGTTGCGGCCGCCCAGAGCGGGATGTGCTCGGTATTTCCGAATACCTCCATCATGTGGTAGCAGGGTCCCACGCCAAGCTCGTTGAGGGCTAGCTGTAGACTCTGGGTTCCGGTGCGGCCGAAGCCAGCTCCGACGATATCGAGTTTCATCGGCTTGGGTGCTCTCTCATTCAGGCGGCGTCGACCGATGCTGCTCGTCTGCGAAATTTCCGAATCACAACGAATGTTGTGATGGCAGCGATGATGCCAACCCACATTCCGACGGACTGGGCCGAGAACCAGTCCAGGATCTCAGCGCCGAAATACGTCCAAACACCCACCAGGGGGGCAAATCCGATTGCGGTTCCGAGTATCGCAACGGGTACCCGTACTCTCGATAGGCCGAGCGCCCAATGAGAAGCCGGATTCAGGAAGAAGAGTAGGCGAAAGAGAATGACTGCCGGAAGTCCCTTCTCGGAGAGTCGCTCGTCCCACAATTTCAATCGGGCGGGCATGTGGTCCTCGACCCAGTCGCGACCAAAGTAGCGAGCGAACGCGAATCCGATCATCCCTGCTCCGGTGGCCCCGAGCCAGTTGATCAGCACGGCCGACCAGAAAGGCCAAAGCGTGGCCGCGGCCAACAAGAAAATGGCACCCGGAACGAAAAAAGGCTCGAGTACTGAAAACAATACGATGATCAGTACGGGGCCCCATGCACCCGCGTTGGTTGCGAGCTCGCGCAGCCGATCCGGCGAGAGATACTCGTAGAACTCGCCGAAATAGGCGACGGCGACGATGCCAAGGATCAAACTGAGAAGGAGGAGGCGATTGCGCATATGGCTTGGAGTCAGCTTACTCCGATTCGGACGTCATTGCCGCGCGGTCTCCACCGGCATCGTCTCCCGTAAGCGCTCGGTCTAGCTCCCACCCGCAGTGGGCGGCTTCCCAGGGACTCGGACCGGACGTGCCTGGTAGCCATTGCCACGAGAGCGCGCAGCAGCGAATCTCGTGATTTCATATCTCCATCCCAAGCGAAATAAATGACGAGGAATATTCATGACCGCTTTCCCGACACCGAATAATGCATGGGACCTCAAAGGCCAGGTCGCCCTGGTTACGGGCACGACCTCTGGGCTCGGATGGAGGTTCGCAACCGTGTTGGCCAAGGCGGGAGCCAAGGTCGCTTTGACCGGGCGCCGCACCGAGCGTCTAGACGAGCTGGCGGCCACGATTCGCGCGGATGGCGGCGAATGCGCGCCATTTCGTCTGGATATGACGGACATGGACGACATCGTCCGGGTCGTACAAGAAGCCGAAGACGCCCTTGGTTTGGTGACCATCCTCGTGAACAACGCTGGGATTCCGGATGCTCAACGTGCGCATAAGATGGACCAGGCGCTGATCGACGCGGTCTTCGATACGAACCTGCGCGGGCCCTACGTCCTGTCGTGTGAAGTCGCACGTCGTCTGATTGCAGCGAAGCAACCCGGTCGCATGGTGAACCTGTCGTCGGTCGGCGGCTTCAACTACGCCGGCGGTGGTGCCGCTCTGTATTCGATCACAAAAGCGGGGATTGCTCGCATGAGTGAAGTGCTCGCCGTCGAATGGGCGCGCTACAACATCAATGTCAATTGCATAGCGCCGGGCGCATTCTCCTCCGAGATGATGGATGGCATGGTGGAGCGAATTGGTGAGTTCTACAAAGCGACACCCCGTCAGAGGCTTTGTGATCCGGCACAACTCGACAGTACCTTGCTCTACCTTTGTGCGCCTTCATCGGAATGCGTGACTGGGAGCATCATCAAGGTGGACGACGGACAGGGCCCTCGATAGACACGACGTTAGGCCTCGAGTGTCTTCCAATGCCCACCATGAAAACGACGCACGAGAAGAATGGCCTTGATTGCGTAGTCACCTATGAGCGCGCACCAGACGACCTGGAGTGGAGCGCCGAGATAGAATCCAGCGATCACCGCTGGTACGAGTCGAGCCAGGAATAGACCGAAGAAGACGGTGATCATCGGATAGAACGTATCGCCCGCGCCGCGCAGGCTACCTCCGACGGCGAACTCGATCGCCATGAGCGGTTGGACGGCGCCCAGAATCCAAATGAAATCTATGGTCAGGGCGACGACTTCGGCATCGTCGGAGAAGATCTCTGCAAGGGGTCGCGCCGCGATGATGATCGTCAGACCGATTGCGGTCATGCTCAGGGTTGCGCCCCAGGTCGCCCGCCAGCCGGATCGACTCGCCATATTGGGCGCGTCGTTGCCGAGGTGTTGACCAACGAGTGTCGAAGCAGCCGTTGCGAAGCCGATGCCAGGGATGAAGGAGAGCGAAAGGATCTGCGCTCCGACGTTGTAGGCAGCGATGGCTGCGGTGCCGTAGAGGCTCATGATGCGCTGGAAACCGAGCAGGCCGATCTGAAAGAGCAGCTGTTCGATGGCTGCGGGGTAGCCGATCATGAACAGCCGTGTGCAAAGCGCACGGTCGGGTCTGAACGATCCGCCACGTGGCGTGAGAATGAGTCGGCCGGACATCCACAACCAGAAGAACAGGAAGGTTTGCAAGAACATGACGATGCTCGATGCCATGGCGGCGCCCGCCACGCCGAGCTCGGGTGCTCCAAGGTGTCCGTAGATCAAAACCCAATTGAGAGCGATGTTCAGAATGTTCGCAGCGAGCCCAACGTAGAGCGGCGTTCGTACATCGCCCGCTGCGCGCAGCGCGGCCGCGAAGACGAAGGAGAGCGAGAACGGAACGGTCCCCCAAAGCATCCAGTAGACGTAGTCCGAGCCCATTGCCACGACGCCGGGCTCGACGCCGTAAATCGCGATCGCG
>JAQBEG010000561.1:0-11182 GCA_032123985.1 Deltaproteobacteria bacterium | reverse complement strand
TCGATTCCCGATCGGATCTTCTCGAGATCACCAATATCCTGCTCCCCCACTGCCAAGTCCCCACGTTAGTGATGGTTTGCACCCATGCGAGATGAGCTAGAACGGAATGTCATCATCATCGGTCGGCGGCGGCGGTTCGTTGCCGGATGCAGACGAGCCATTCTGAGAGCCATCGTGTCCGCCGCTAGCCTCGGCGGGCTCGGCATCGCCGGCGCGATCGATCGTCCAGACCTCCAGGCTGTTGAAGAAGCGGATTTCGCCCTTCGGGCTGGTCCACTCCCGACCGCGCAGGCTGAATTCCACCGAAACCTCCTGGCCGGCCTCGAATCCATCCAGTGCGTCACAGCGATCGCCTGTCAGTTGAAACATCACATGCTGGGGGTAGCGAGAAGCGGCCTCGAGTTCGAGAACGAACTCGCGCTTGCGAAATCGATCGGTGACCTGCGCGGCCTCGAACGTGGCGTGAATCTTACCCTGGGTCTTCATATTCATTCTTCTGGTTCCTGCCTTTCGCGCGCACGTTAGCGCGAGTGCGACTCGATTTGCGCACTTCCGAGGCGGAATCCAGAAGAAGAAATCAGATCAGGCGGGACGGGGCCGGCTCGCTGCGTGCAGCCCGATTCTGAGGCCCACGAGAAGCGTGGTACGAGGCTCGGGAACCGGCGAAGCGGATGTCGGCAGAAGCGGAGCGTTACTTCCGAATCGGGTCAGGAAGGTTTCCGATTGGCTCGCGCCGATCGTGGTGCCCCACTGGAACGCGCCGGTGAAGTCTGCTGGCCCAAATGGCAATCCCGAATTGTCGAGATCATCAACGTTGCCGTCCGTCAGGGCCTGGAGAATCGCGGTTCTACCGTCGGCCGACCACCGCGCTGTCGCAGAGTTGCCGGTCGGATGCCGATAGATTGCTAGTCGGCGATCGCGCAGACGGTTTCGAGCCAGTCAGCCACTCGGATGGCAAGAGCGATTCGTTGCCCCGAGAAGGAATGATCTGCCTGGTCGAAGATCGTCGTCTCGAGCGACACGGCGCCAGCCGCCTCCAATGCTTCGACAAGCGGTGAATGGTGCGCTGCGGCGGGCGTCACAATGTCTCGCCCGCCGGCTATCAAAAGCAGATCTTTTTGTGCAAGTACATCGACCCGGGCGATCGTGTCGAATCGATCGACGTTTACTGATATCTGCTCGATCAATTCTCTCCCGCTCAATCCCTTGATCGGCCCGGACCAGGCATCGAGTGAAGCCGCGAACGCCGCGGCCTGATCTGGCGAGTCTGCCAGGACACGAGCCAGTCCACCTAGATTGGCCCCTGCCATCGAGACGACACAATCGACTCGAGTCAGTTCGGCTCCGGCGATCAGCGCGGCGAATCCCCCCATGCTGTGCCCGACGAGCGCGATGTGTTCGGGATCGATCCGGTGTGCGGCCGCAAAGGTCGGCGCGCTGATCGCGGCGACGACCGCGGCGACGTCTTCGATGACATGAACGAAGGAGAATTCGCCTCCACTTCCCCAGGCACCTCTATAGTGAAAGAAGACGACGTTCCAACCGGCTCGGCGAATCGCCTGGGCCAGATCGAGATTCCGCTCGTTCCCTGGAAATCCGTGGAGCAGCACTACAGTCGGATGCGGCCCTGATCCCTGCGCCTCGTAGACGATCGCATTCATGCCGACGCCCTCGACCTCGAAGATCGTCTCGACGAGACGAGGCGGATCCGTCTCATCGAAACGCGGTGGATCCGAGGAGGCCGGCTCGAAGCCCTGCGTATCGGCACCCGGCATCTGCAAATCCGACCAGCGAGCACACGCCAGCATTGATAGGGTCAAAATCGGCAACAGAGCCAAAAATGAATGAGTCGGTGCTCTTTTCATCTGCACAGGCTACATCGGGCTCCAACCCATGTCCGTCACCGCCTACGATTGGTCTAGAATGCGCGCGGCAGAATCGCAACGCATGACCGGCACCGGCAGCACGAGGAGTAAATCATGGCGGGACCGCTCGATGGAGTTCGCATCATCGATGTGAGCGAGGTGATATCGGGACCGCTAGCGGTCATGATGCTGGCCGAACAGGGCGCCGACGTGATCAAAGTCGAACCGCCCAAATACGGCGAACAGAGCCGACAGCTCTCCAACTACCGCGACGGCATGGCAGCCCTCTATGTGAATTGCAATCACGGAAAGCGATCGATCGGCATCGATCTGAAGAATTCCGAAGGGCTCGAACTCTTCTACGAACTCGTTCGCAGTGCCGATGTCTTCGTGCAGAACTGGCGGCCGGGAGCGGCGGAACGACTCCGGATCGCTGAAAAAGACCTACGCTCGATCCAACCGAATATCATCTACGCATCGATTACGGGCTTCGGGGATGACGGACCCTACGCGGGACGCCGCGGCTACGATCCGATTTTCCAAGCGCTGACGGGTTATGTCGGAGCGCAATTGAATCCTGAAATTCCGATACCCGACCTCGTACGAAACGCCGTCGTCGACAAAGCAACGTCACTCTCGCTGGCCCAGGCCATCACTGCGGCGCTCTTCGCTCGCGAGCGCGGCGCACCTGGTCAACATGTCCGAATCTCGATGCTCGATGCCGGGTTGATGTTCTTCTGGCCCGACGGAATGCTTAGACATACGCTCGTCGGCGACGACGTCCAGAACTATCTGGTCCCGGGAGAACGCTATCGACTTGCGCCAACCGTCGATGGCCAGTTGGTGATCTGGGCGGGAACAGCCGACCAGATTCGCGGAAGCCTGCGTGCAGTTGGGTGCGAAGATCTCGCAAATAGTCCTTCTCAGCGCGGTCCGGCGGCCATCGAAGAGGAAAATCAGCTCGCACGCGCACAAGCCCTGAGTGACGGACTCGCCAGGATGACGACAGCGGATGCCTATCGTCGAATGGTCGAGTTCGAAGTTCCGGCGGCGCCGATCCTCAGTCATCAAGAAGTATTGGTCGATCCTCAGATCAAGCACAACGGCTGTGTCATCGAAGCCGAACATCCCGTCTATGGTCGCTACAGGCGCGTCCGACAAGCAGCCCGCTTCTCAGAAACGATTCAGGAGCTGACGCCTCCGGCCGCGCTCTATGCCGAGCATTCGGACGAAATCCTGGACGAATTGGGCTATGGAGCAGATGCGCGCAGGCGACTACGCGAGCTTGGAGCAATCACATAGACGGCAAGGGCTACATGACCGCCGCGCCACGTAGCTCCTTGAAAGCGGCATCCAGGCACTCCACATAGAAGTCGGGGTCCGGTAGTTGATCACGGCAGCCCGTGATCGAGACCGTGATCGCGCCGTTGTAGCTCAGCACGATATGGAAGAGGCCGAGACCCTCCATGGGCAGGCCTAGCCCGAAGTTGGCCACCATCTTGGCGCCGGTGAAGTAGAGGGGAATCTGCGGACCGGGGACATTCGTGATGACGCAGTTCGCGACCGGACGCATTCTGCTCATCAAGCCCGTTCGCGCAACGAGACGTCCCGAAATTCCCGCGAGCGCGCCGGGCATGGTCTGGGTCACGTCGGTCATGCTTCGCGCACCGACGGCCTTCGTCATCTCCTTCGAACTCACTGTAGTGTGGTAGACCTTCTCGAGACGTCGCACTGGATCGGGTTCGTCTGTATGGAGTTCCACGAACATGCCCGAGACCTGATTTCCAGCAGTCCCCGCCTGGTCCGCCGTCCGGGTCGAGATGGGCGCGAACGCGCTCAACGTATCGAGTGGGAGCTCGTGGTGATGCTCGAGGTATTTGCGCAGTGCGCCACCGCAGACCGAGAGGATGACGTCGTTGACGGTGGCACCCTCGATTCGCTTGCGAATCTGTTTGACGTCCGAAAGAGCAAAACTCTTCGCCTCGAAGACGCGGTGGGGTGAGACTCGACCGTTGAAGCGTGTTCGCGGGACATCAGCGCGTTTCTCATCAGAATCCTCACGCTGCTGCATCAGTACTCGAATCGCGGGCGGAGCGGCCTCGCTGAGAATTCTCGCGAAACGGAAGGGCTGGCGAATATTGTTCACGGTACTTCGAAGAGCGAGTTCGAGTAGCGTCGGCTCGGACTCGGCAACCCACGGGCCATCCGGCTCTGACGCCGTCGCTTCGGGAGTCAGGTCGTGTACCGCCGCCGTCATCTCAACACCCGAGACGCCGTCGATCGCTGCGTGATGGATTTTGGTCAGAATCGCAAAGCTACCTGCGGGAAGGCCCTCGACATGATCAAGGCCTTCGATGACGTACATCTCCCAGAGGGGCTTATCCAGGTCCAAAGGACGGGCATGAATTCGCGCAGCCTGGATACAGAGCTGTCGCCAATCGCCCGGCTTGGGGAGCGCGATATGCCGAACGTGGAACTCGATATCGAAGTTCGCATCTTCGATCCAGTAGGGGTGATCGAAACCGAAGGGCACTCGCACGATCTTCTGTCGGAAGCAGCGCGCAAGATGGAGGCGTGATTCGACATTGGCGAGGATGCCCTTGAACGTCACGCGGCCTTCGGGCGCCGTTGATTGGTCGTAGATCGCGAGTCCGCCCACATGAGTGGGCGCCGAGCGCGTCTCTAGATTGATGAAGGCCGCGTCCAGTCCACTGAGTTGTTCCATCTTTGGCCCTTGATTGCTTCGACGATTCCAATTGCTTCGCTCGAAGGTTCTCACAAAACATAGCAATCGGTCAACCTTCGGGGACTGGTCCTTTTCCAACACGACTGACGACGAGCTCGTTGGCTTCTGCCTGCAAGATCGTCGACGGCTCGGGCCACATTGGGCCCCCGTCGACGACGACCTCGACCCGCCCCCCATACACCCGCTCGAGCTCCTCCGGGTCTTCGAGTTCGGCTTCTTCTTCGCCGGCGGTCAGCGATCCCGTGACGATTGGCTCGCCCAACATATCGACGAGCATTCGACATAGCGGCGAATCCGGCATCCGGAGACCGATCTCGCCGTGTCGGTTGCGCATGTCCCGCGGCACATCAGCGCTCGCCTCGAGCACGATGGTGTAGGCACCCGGCAGAATTCGCCGCACCGTGCGGAACACACTCGTTCCCATGACGGCATAATTTCCGAAATCGCTCAGGTCATTCACCAACATCGAGAGCGGCTTTCGCGAGCGTTCGTCAAAGCCCTTCAGCGTTCGAATGGCCGCGATGCCCTGTCTACTCGAAAGCGCACAGCCATAGGCATACCCCGTGTCGGTCGGATAAAGGACGACCTTGTCGCGGTGCAGCGCCTCGATGACCGGACCCAGTTTCCGTGGGCTCGGGCGCTCAGGATCGACTCGAACACGCAGCATCAGGGTTTCTCCTCAGCGACACCGGCGTCGCCCGCCTGCGAGCGCGTCCGGAAACCGAGTTCCTTGAGCTTGCTCACGATGTCAGCACCCGCCGTCGCGGGTTGGACTTGCTTGTCGACCGCGCGCAGAATGCCCGTGGAATCGATGTAGAACGTCCAGCGTCTCGAGTAGAGTCCGCCAATCCCCAACACACCGAAGCGTTTCGCAACCTCACCCTTGGGATCACTGACCACCGGCAAATCAGCGCCCATTGATGCGGCGAACTCTGCATTCTTCTCCGGCGTATCGAGGCTGACGTATAGGACCTCGACATCGAAGTCATCGAGCTGCTGGGCGCTGTCACGCAGCGCCGCGAGTTCCGTCGTTCAACCAGGCGTGAACGCCTTGGGGAACCAGGCAATAACGACAGCGCGCTTTCCGACAAAGTCGGCGCCGCGAATGGTCGTTTTGCCGACTCCCTGAAACTCGAAATCAGGGGCGGGTGAGCCAATTTCTGGAGCAGCAGCCATCGCCGCGAGCGGAGTCCAAGCGAGAATTCCAGCCAGTAGGGATCGAATACGCATGACCAGAAGTTCGCGCGCTCGACGCGGGGCGGCAAGGCGCCGATCGTGCTACCGAAATGGGGCGCCGCAGTACCCACGCACCCCTCGGGCGCCTATCCCCCACTCCACCACTGGAGGTCTCTAATGGCTGGAAAACCCGGCTTCAACTGGTCCGATCCGCTCTTGCTCGAAGAACAGCTGACAAACGAAGAACGGCTGATTCAGGACAGCACTCGTGAATATGCCCAGGACAAGCTGATGACGCGGATCCTGATGGCCAACCGTGAGGAGCGCTTCGACCGCGAGATCCTGAACGAAATGGGGGAGCTGGGTCTCCTCGGCGCGACGCTGCCGCAGAAATACGGATGCGCGGAAGTATCCCACGTCGCTTACGGACTGATCGCTCGCGAAGTCGAGCGCGTCGATTCGGGCTACCGCTCGGCGATGAGTGTGCAGTCGTCTCTGGTTATGCATCCGATCTTCACGTACGGCACCGAGGCACAGCGCGAGCGCTGGCTGCCCGGGCTGGCCAGTGGAGAACTGGTCGGCTGCTTCGGACTGACCGAACCGGATCACGGTTCGGATCCGGGAAGCATGCGCAGCCGCGCCGAGAAAGCGGATGGCGGCTATTTGCTGACCGGCAGCAAGACATGGATCACGAACAGTCCGATCGCCGACGTCGGCGTCGTGTGGGCAAAGCTCGACGGTGATATCCGTGGGTTCATCGTCGAGAAAGGCATGGCCGGACTGAGCTTTCCCAAAATCGAGGGAAAGATGTCACTCCGCGCGTCCGCTACGGGCGAGATCGTAATGGATCGCGTCTTCGTCCCGGAAGAGAATCTCTTTCCCGAAGTGCGCGGTCTGGGCGGGCCTTTTGGCTGCCTCAACAAAGCGCGTTTCGGCATCGCCTGGGGCTCCCTTGGCGCGGCTGAATTCTGCTGGCACGCAGCGCGTCAGTACACCCTCGATCGTCTGCAGTTTGGCCGCCCATTGGCTGCGAACCAGCTGATCCAGGTGAAGCTCGTCGACATGCAGACCGAGATCACGCTTGGCCTGCAGTCGTGCCTGCGCGCCGGTCGCCTGATGGACGAAGGCCGCCTCGCACCGGAGAACATCTCACTTTTGAAGCGCAACAACTGTGGCAAGGCGCTCGCCATCGCCCGAGTCGCACGCGACATGCACGGCGGCAACGGTGTCTCAGACGAGTATCACGTGATCCGGCATTGCATGAATCTGGAATCCGTGAACACCTACGAAGGCACGCACGACATCCATGCCCTGATCCTGGGTCGTGCCCAAACAGGTATCGCCGCGTTCAATTAGGCGGTCTAGAAATGCCATGGGAAGCCTGAAAAATCGTGATCCCGTTTCTCGAGCAAGGCATCACGCCATGGCCCTGGCACGAAAGGACCCCGCATGCGCGAAATTGACGTCGAGAGCATTGGGGAGACACTCCCCCTTCTAGAAGGAATTCGCACGGCTCGCGCGATTCGTAGGTTGCGACCGGATCCCGTGCCACGGGAGCTGATCCGCAAAGTCTGTGAGGCGGGAACATTTGCGCCCAGCGGTGGCAATCGCCAGCCCTGGATCTTCCTTGCAGTTGATGATGTCGAAAAGCGCCAATGGATCGCGGATCGCTATCGACCGATCTTTCAATCCTACATCCAGCCCGCACTCGACCGCGCGAAACAGGAAGGCTTCCCCGAGCGCTTGCGGCGCAACATGAACGCCGGGACCTATCTGGCCGAACACCTCCACGAAGCGCCCGTGCTTCTATTCATCGCGGGTTGGAAGCGGCGGGGCGCCCCCCAGCTCGAGGCCGTCTTCCCATGTGCCCAGAACGTGCTCCTGGCATGCCGAGCTGTCGGACTCGGGGCCTCGTTCACGACACTGCATCGCGCTTTCGGTGGGGAATGCGATCAGATGTTGGGATTGCCCGAGAAAATTCCGAGCGCGGTCATGATTCCCATCGGGTGGCCTCTGGGGAAGCACGGCGTGCCGCCGCGGGATTCGGTGGACTCCAAACTCTACTTCAATGAGTTTGATTCTGCGGATTTGACGCCGGAGAGAGTCATCGCATAGCAGCGCCCGAGCGATCGTTTGCCCTTGGCCATCGCGCGGTCTCGCCTCGCGGGGAATGAGTCGGGTTCTCGGTTGCTGCCTTCCAGATTGTTTAGTACTTTACTAAATCGCCTGGTCGCATCGTGACACCTGCGTGCACGAAATCTTCCCGCCAATATCTTGATTCTGATTATCTGTGAGCCTTTGGGCTTCTATCAAAAAGAAAGAGGTTTCCCCCAATGTCTGATCGAGAAGTCGTCGTCGTCGAAGCCGTTCGAAGTCCCCTGGGTAGGCGCAATGGAGCGCTCTCCGCGATGCATTCCATCGATCTTCTTGGCCGAGTTCAAGCCGAGGTGATCGCGCGCAGTGGCATCGACGCGAAGCAGGTCGGCCAGGTCATCGGCGGCTGTGTCGGCCAGGTCGGCATGCAGACCATGAACGTGACGCGAAACGCCTGGCTGGCGGCCGGCCTTCCCCTGGAAGTCGCCGCGACGACGGTCGACACGCAATGCGGCTCTTCTCAGCAGGCTACGAACCTCGCATACGCTTTGATCGCATCGGGTGTCGTAGACGTCGCGATGGGTTGTGGCGTCGAAATGATGAGCCGGGTTCCGATGGGAGCGACGGTTCCGCAGGAGCCGTCGGTCGGGAAGCCGATCAACGCGAGCTACTGGAACCACTACGAGATGACTTCCCAGTTTGACGGCGCCGAGCGTATCGCCAAGCAGTGGGGCATCACGCGTGCCGACACCGACGCGTTCGGAAAACTCTCCCAGGATCGCGCTGCAGCGGCCTGGGCCGAAGACCGATTCGCTTCGCAGATCGTTCCGATCGACGCGCCCATCGGATTCGAGGACGGAAAGCCAACCGAAGAAACGCATCGCGTTGATCGCGATGGAGGTCTCCGCGAGACGACGCTCGAAGCGCTGAGTCAGCTTCGAACAAACATGCCCGACGGTGTCCACACGGCAGGGTCCTCCTCGCAGATCTGCGACGGCGCCGGTGCGGTTCTCATGATGACGCGCGAAAAGGCGAATGAACTCGGCCTCAAGGCTCGCGCCACGCTCGTTGACAGCTGCCTCGTCGGATCGGATCCGGTTCTGATGTTGACGGGCCCGATCTACGCCACGCAAAAGCTGCTCAACAACAATTCAATGCAGATGAGCGACATCGACGTGACGGAAATCAATGAAGCCTTTGCTTCGGTCGTGCTCGCATGGGAGAAGGAACTCAAGCCGGACATGGACACGGTGAACCCCAATGGCGGCGCGATCGCGCTTGGCCACCCACTCGGCGGAACCGGTGCAATCCTCTTGACCAAGGCCATCCACGAACTCGAACGAGCCGACAAGGAGCACGCGGTCGTGACCATGTGTTGCGGCGGTGGCATCGGAACCGGGACTCTGCTGCGAAGAGGCTAACCGGTGGCAGCGCCGGAGCATCATGAACTCGACGCGCCGCCTTGGCAGCGCGTCGAGTCGACGCTGATGGCGACCGCACGCGCGATTCGTCGAGCCTACGAGATTCGACTTGCGCCACTCGATCTCAATCTGACCCAGGCGAGCCTGCTCGCATTCGTTTACGAAGCCGGGCCCATCACCCAGTCGCGACTCGCCTTGCGACTGGAAATGGGCCGAGCCGCTGCCGGCCTGGTCATCGACACCCTCGAAGAGCGAAACCTCGTCGAGCGGCGTGCAAACCCCGGTGACCGCCGGGCCTGGCTCATCGCGCTCCGCCCCGAAGGCGTTCTGATGACAAAGCCGATCTTCGAGATCGACGTGGTTCTTCGCAGAGATTTACGAGTGGGCATCTCGGGACCGGAACGTCGGCTACTAGCGGAACTGCTAGTCCGGCTGCGGTCGAATCTCACCGGCGTGCTCGCCGTGACAGACAGCTGATCGACTCGACGGAATCCTCGGGGAGATCTACTTCTTGTTGGAATCCGACTAGAAAGATTCGCGGTCCGGGCGGAGATCGAGTTCGAGAGTCCAGGCGCTGCGTGGTTGGCTGTGCAGCATCCAATAGGCTTCGGCGATGTCGTCGGGGTTCAACATGGCTGCCTCGCCAAGGTTTTCTTTTATCTGTGGGAAGCGCGTATTGACCTGGTCGCCATCGATCACGCCGTCGATGACGATGTGACCGACGTGCAGCCCTTGCTTTCCGAACTCGCGTGCCATCCCGTGCGCAACCGCGCGCAATCCCGCCTTGGCGGAGGCAAAGGCCGTAAAGGGCGGGCGGGCGCGCATCGATGCAGTCGCGCCGGTGAAGAGAAGTGTTCCGCCGCCGGCCGGAATCATGCGCCTCGCCGCTTCACGACCAGTCAGAAAACCGCCGAAACAACAGACGCGCCAAAGATCCTCGAAGAACGCGTCGGTCATATCGAGCAAGGGAGAGAAGCGGTTGTTGCCGACGTTGTAGACGACGACCTCGGGCACCCCGCCCGCCTGTTCCGCGACATCGAAGAGAGCCGCGACGCCGGCAGCTTCCGTCGCGTCGCCGACCGCATGCGTCGCGTTGGCTCCCGAGGCACGAAGCGCCTTGGCCAGCGCGCCCACCTTCTCCTCGGTTCGCCCCCCGACCACAACGTGAAGCCCTTCACGCGCGAATCGCCGGCAGACCGCGCCGCCGACACCCTTCTCCGACCCAACTCCGATGACCAATGCCGTACCCATGCCCACTCCTCTTTGATTCTTGTAATGCAACCGACGCCCGTCGAGGTCAGAAACGAAAACACGATTCGAGCCGGGATGGTATCCTGAGAGTCCAAAGATAAGTCAGTCCAACCCGCGCAGCGAGGCACCTCGAATGTCGTCGAATGATCCCAGCATCAAGCTTCCAGCTTCCGCCGAATTACTCGAAGCAGCCAAACGGATTCATCCGCGTTTGGTGGACCTTCGGCGGCGAATCCACGAAGAGCCAGAACTCGGTCTTCACAATCCAGAGACGCGCTCGAAGATCCTCGCCGACCTCGAGGACCTCGATCTCGAAATTCAGCTTCACGAAAAATCGAGCGGCATCATCGCAATTCTGCGCGGAGCGCTGCCGGGACGGCGCTTGCTACTGCGCGGGGACATGGACGCGCTTCCCATGCCCGAAGACACGGGACTCCCCTTCAGCTCGAGATTCCCTGACCGGATGCATGCCTGCGGCCATGATTCGCACGTATCGATGCTTGCCGGTGCGGCACGAATTCTCAGCGAGCGGCGCGACTCGCTGGCCGGCGAGGTCGTCTTCATGTTTCAGCCCGGCGAGGAGGGCGGCGGCGGGGCGCAGGTCATGCTGCGCGAGGGCATACCGGAGG
>JAQBEG010000560.1:0-9857 GCA_032123985.1 Deltaproteobacteria bacterium | reverse complement strand
TCGATGAAGTGGAAGACGCAGCGGCGAAGGAAGGCGTCCGGCAGTTCCTTCTCGTTATTCGACGTGATGATCACCATCGGACGTTCGTTTGCTCGCACCTCGTCCCCCGTCTCCATGACGGTAAAGCGCATCTCATCGAGTTCGAGCAAGATGTCATTGGGAAATTCGAGATCTGCTTTATCGATCTCGTCGATGAGCAAAACCTGACGCGATGCTGCCGAGAACACGCGACCGAGCGGCCCGAGGCGGATATAGCTGCGGATGTCCTTGACGTCACCGTCGCCGAAGCGCGCGTCGTTGAGCCGCTGAACCGTATCGTAGACGTAGAGTCCGTCCTCGGCCTTGGAGGTCGACTTGATATGCCAACTATCGAGTGGAAGACCAAGACCTTCGGCAACGTGCTTGGCCAGCAGTGTCTTCCCGGTCCCCGGCTCGCCTTTGACGAGCAGCGGTCGTTGGAGGGCCAGAGCACAGTTGACCGCATCGACTAGCGCGCCCGACGCAATATAGCCGCTGGTCCCCTCGAAGCGCTGAAAGCGCTGCGATTCGCTCGGTTCTGCAGACATCGAGGTCGACCTAAGCCCGCTTGTGAATGAGAAGAATCTTTTCTTCACCAAACATGACTGCGATCTTGCCTCGACCGGTGACGCCCTGGACGACACCTTCTCCCAGCTTCGAATGCGCGATCCGATCTCCGCGCTCGTACGAATCGCGAATCGAATAGCTGAGCAGCGGTTTTGAAGGATCGGCCTCGACGATTTCGTCCGCCGGATCGATCTTCTTCTTCTTAGGCTTTGGCTTGAGCTTTCCGGCCCCGGTTTCCCAGGACTTCTCGAAACCGATCGGACCCGTGAGCTTCGGACCCTCGTCATCGTATTCCCAGCCAGGAACCGAGTCGGTCGTCAATCCGACGAAGAGAATCTCGCTACCGATCGTTTCGCCGACCTCGCGTGCAATTCGTTCGAGCTCTCGGATCCAGCCGGCGCCCTTTTGCGCTTCGCGCTTTCGGCACAGTTCCCAGTAACGAGGGCTTGCGGCGATCACGATCGCCGGCGCCTCATCGCCAATCGTCTTGCCAGTCGCTTCGGCGATTTCAGTGCGAAATGCTTCTCGATTTGCGTCGATGGCCGCGGCATGCGCCAGCCCCTGCAAGAGAAGGCGAAGCGGCGTGTCGCCGGCGCCACTGCGATTGGCTTCTGGTTCGAGATACTTGATCACGACCACTGCGATGCGGTCTTCCCCAATCAATGCCAGAAGCGGCAGATCGTCGATTCCAGCGTTGGGATCCGAGGCGCCTTTCTCTTTCTCGGGAGCAGCCGTCCTGATCGGAACCGCACTATCGATGATCGAGATCGACTCCCCGGTCGGCAGCTCGAGGGCCTTCGGAACATCGCCCTCCTCGCCCGAGGATTCTGGTGCGCGCGCGATCGCCTCGGCCAGATGCTTTTCATCACGGCCGTGCTGGCGGCCCTTGGCCTTACGCCCGACGCGAACGCCGAGATGTGCGAGGCCTTCTGCGGAACGCTTCGGAGCGTTGGCAAGTTCGATCTGATAGTCGGCCTCGACCGAGGCGCCCGTCAATCTTTCCGCCGCCGTTCGGAAGCCCTTGGTTTGCTTGACGTCGCGATCGGAAACAAGGGCGATGAGCGGATGAAGACTCACTGAACGGATCTCCTGGGTAGGCGGCATGGATGCCTGGCAATCGTCGGCCCCGGAAAGGGACCCGTGCTTCACGGAATCCGGTTCGATCGCCATCGGAATGACATCGAGGCCCCATCGTGTAGCGAGGAGCCTCGAGAGGACGTTAACACTGCTGATCGGAGATTTCTCTGTTTGCCCCGAGGGGCAAGATCGAAAAGCGCGTCTGGGTGACGATCAGGACTTGCGGGGGCCGCGAATCCGGAGTTCGCCGGCGTCGAGCTCGAAAACGAGCTCGCGGAAATCCCGAGACGAGTGGAAAAGGGGTCGCGTCGAGCGCTGCCTGATGCTCGGTATGACTCTCGGGCTCGGTCGGGCCGGCCCACGAAGGCTGACTCTCGTCGATCCGGTCAATCCGATAATGCTGCGACATCCGTTCCCCTCTTCTTGTTTTCGAAGCGACCTACAGTCGAAACCGGCGCCGCCTCCGACTTATCGCGAAGTGGGCGCTCTGTCTTGAAATCTTTTCGCGTGCCAAGGGACCCTTCTTGCCGGATTCCAACACTTACGGGAAGAAAAACGAAAATCTGTTCGATCTCGTTGGAGAAGGACACTCATGATGAAACTCGAATCCCTCTTTATCACTTGGTACTGCCTCTGCCTCGTCGGACTGACGGCATGCGACGGGTCCGAATCGGTCGAGGCCCGCAGCGATGCGACGCTAGAACCTTCCGGCGCCCCTTCCATTCGACGGGAGGACATCCGCAAACGTGCCGATACTGCCTTCGCCGAGCTGGCGAAGGGGCGCAGCCGCTTCGAGACCCGAATTGGCCCCCAACCCTGGCCTCGAGACCTGCCTTCGAACTGGCCAAAGCCGACCGGCGCACGCGTCGTGGCGGATACGGCACAACAAGCCGGCGACCGTTTGTTGTTGCTCGACCTACCGGGCACGCCGGACGAGACGCTGGATTCTTATCGAAACGTGCTTCGAGGGCTGGGGTACGACGTCGCCCAGCCGACGACGCGTCAATCGACCCGTGCCCTGCACGCGAAACGCGACGGAGATGAAGCGGTTCTCACGTTTTTCGGCCGCAAGCACGACACGCGACTCGAGATTCTCTTCATCGGTGGAGCCCGCGGCTAGACAGAAGGTCGGTGACGTACGAGACTGAGCGAGTGAAAACCCGTTCTGCGACAACGCTGCTGTTGGTGGTGCTCGTTTCGGCCCTCGGGACGGGATGTGGGGCTCTTCTACTCGTCGGCGGAGCCGACACCAGCGCAATCGCCTATGCGACCGGCGAGCTCAAATCGAATGAAGAACATTCGCTCGACGACCTCGACGACGCCTGTCGCATCGCCGTCCATACGTTGGGATACGACGAAGTCGAAACCACATACGAAAAGGACAAGGTACGCTGGCAAGCGCGCACAGTCGGCGGCGACCCGGTCGAGATCCATCTCACCGCCAAGGGTACTAATCGGACGGAACTGCGAATTCGAGTCGGCGTCTTCGGCGACGAAGCACGTAGTCGCCTCGCATTGGAACAAATCCATCAATCGCTCTGAACATGAGTGGGGGTAGAGCCGGTTGGAGGCATCCCATGGCCTGATCGAAGTCGTGGTCCTACTTGCGCTTGCGGCAGCCGGCCTGGCGACGACGGAACGATTGCGCTTGCCATCGATCGTCGGATTCCTCGTCGTCGGTGCCATCGCAGGTCCGGGCATGCTCGGGTTGGTCAGCGAACCCGATCGAGTCCGTGATCTCGCGGAGATCGGTGTCGTGTTCCTGCTCTTCGAGATCGGGCTCGAGCTTCCGCTCGAGCGGGTTCGCACCCTTTGGCGGCCGGCACTCATCGGAGGGGGATTCCAGGTCATTGTGACGCTAGGTGCGGTTGCGGGTCTTGCCCATTCGTTCGGGCTCGCCTGGCCGGCTTCGTTCGTTGTGGGTGCGGGCGTTTCGATGTCGAGTACGGCGATCGTGCTGCGCTTGCTCGCTGACGAAGGTCAAATCGACGCGCCCGGCGGACAGCTCGCGGTCGCGGTGTTGCTCATGCAAGACCTCGCGATCGTCCCTTTTCTTCTGTTCATTCCCCTGCTCGCCAATGAAGCGACGGCCGTTCGCGATCTAGGAGCCGCGATCGGACGAATGGCGCTCGCGCTTGCGTTTGTCGGATTCGGCGTCTGGTTCCTGGTTCCCCGAATTCTCGATCGCGTTGCGCAAACGCGCAGCGGTGAACTCTTCAGCCTACTCGCACTCCTGATCGTGCTCGGCTCCGCGCTGACCGCCGAGACTCTCGGACTCACCCTCGCGGTCGGCGCCTTCCTCGCTGGGGTCGCAGCCAGCGGCTCCCCTTATGCGCACCAACTCTTCAGCGAGGTCGTTCCCTTGCGGGGCGTCCTGCTGGGTATTTTCTTCACGGCCGTAGGCATGTTCTTCGATCCCCGCGATGTCCTGGCAGCACCGAGTACGTTCTTGCTCGACGTCGTTGCGATCACGCTGGCCAAATTCGCAATCGTCGTCTTCGCGGGCATGGCCCTGCTTCGCCGATCGCTCCGCGTGAGTCTCGAAGCAGGACTCTCTCTGTGCCAGATGGGCGAGTTTTCATTCGTGCTGCTCGGCGTCGCAGGAGAGGCGGGGCTGATCGAGCCAGTTCTGCAGCAGCGCGTCATCGCAGCCTCGATCGCAACTCTGCTGATTTCGCCCTTCCTGATTCGGTATGCACCGGCGATCGCAGGTGCGATCGCCGAGCGGCTCAATCATCCAGGGGCAACGCCATCCAACGAATTCGCGGATGATGCGTCGGATCCGACGTCGCGGGTCGTCGTAATTGGATACGGGCCAGCGGGACAGACGCTGATCCGGCTCTTTCGCTCACTCGACGTGCCCTTTATCGCCGTCGACACAAATCCGAGCGCCGCATTGGCCGCAGCAAAGACCGGCGAACCCGTGATCTATGGCGACGCGACTCGGCCACAAGTACTCAGCCATCTTCGGGTCTGGGATGCGCGGCTGGTCGTAGTCGCGATTTCGGACCCACTTGCCACACGTCGAGTCGTTTCTCGAATCCGGGCGATGGCCCCCGACACGCCAATTCTCGCGCGTACGCGTTATGTACGCGAAGTCGATTACCTTTCTTCGGCGGGCGCGACGATCGTCGTCGCAGAGGAATTCGAAGGCAGTATCGAACTGGTCGCTCGCGCACTCGAGACTTTCGACGTCCCGATGGGAGCGATTGCACGCTTCACCGAAGCCCTGCGCGAAGAGGGCTACGGCGCGATCCGCGCTCCCGCAGCGCTTCCGATCGACCCCTGGCTCATCGAATTACTCGACCATACGGAGACAGAATGGGTCGAAGTGCCCCTGGCATTTGTGGACGGCCCGACCCTCGGCGAGCTGGACATCCGGGCGCAAACGGGAGGCAACGTGCTCGTAATCGAGCGCGGTGCGAACAGCCATCCGAATCCGCCACCTCATTTCGCACTCAAAGGAGGCGATCGCCTCCTCGTACTCGGCGGCGCGGAGAATCTTCTCCGACTGCGGCATCTTCTCAAAATGCCCCGAGGCGGCTGACTTCGCCATCAGGGTGCTCCGCCCTGTGCTACTTCTCTCCGTCGAATTGACCCGGCGACGAGACGAACGCAGCTCCCCCCGCTGTATTCGACATTGATGTTCGCGAATCTGATCGCGATCGTTTGTGAGCCCCATGAGCGAGAACCCAATCTCCGATCCACATCGAAATCAACATCGGCCAAGCGACACTTTCTCACGTCGACATCTGGGGCCCCGCAGCGACCAGATCCCAGAAATGCTTCGCACGATCGGCCTAGATGATCTCGAGGATCTCGCCCGAGCAGTCCTGCCCGACTCGATCCGTTCGAAAGGGCCGCTCGTCCTCGACGGCCTTCCGAGCGAGCCACTCGGTGAACACGAACTCCTTCGCATGTTGCGCGACATCGCGAGTGAGAACCGCGTCTATCGAAGCTATCTGGGCATGGGCTATCACGACGTCATCATCCCCGGTGTCATTCAACGCAACGTGCTCGAAAATCCCGGGTGGTATACGCAGTACACCCCCTATCAAGCCGAAATTTCGCAGGGTCGACTCGAAGCGCTCCTGAATTTCCAGACGCTCGTCGCCGACCTGACAGGGCTACCCCTTGCCAACGCATCGCTACTCGACGAGGCGACGGCCGCAGCCGAAGCTCTGGGCCTCTGTCGCGCCGTCGCACGCGATCAGAAAAAGGGCTTCTTCGCCTCCAATGACTGTCATCCGCAGACTCTTGGCGTGCTCCGCACGCGGGCAGAGGCAATCGGCGCGACTCTTCATATAGGAGATCCAGAAAACGCAGACTTCAAAGCACTCGATTGTTGTGGCGTCTTGATTCAGTACCCGGCGAGCGACGGTCGTGTTTTCGATCCGCGAAGCATCATCGATCGCGCGCACGACGCTGGCGCGCTCGCGGTTGTCGCAGCCGATCTCCTCGCGATGACACTCCTCACACCGCCCGGTGAACTCGGCGCCGATGTCGCTCTTGGAACGACCCAACGGTTTGGCGTGCCGATGGGGTTTGGGGGGCCACACGCCGCCTATTTTGCGGTCAGGGAGAAGCACGCGCGACGCATGCCCGGACGTCTCGTCGGAATCTCACGCGACCGCGATGGGCGTGTCGCCTATCGCCTCGCGATCCAAACCCGCGAGCAACATATCCGACGCGAAAAGGCGACGAGCAACATATGTACCGCACAGGTCCTTCTCGCCATCCTCGCCAGCATGTACGCGGTCTATCATGGGCCCGAGGGGCTGCTGCGAACATCGCGCCGCATTCGGTATCTCGCTCGCGCGCTCGCGCGCGGACTCGAGAGGCTGGGTCACGACGTCCAGAACGCGTCGTTCTTTGACACGCTTCGGGTTCGTCCGATCGGAATCGGCGTGCCCGAGGTCCTCGCGGCGGGCTGGGAAAGTGAACTCAACCTTCGCACGCACTACACCTCGAACACCTCCGAGAACGTCCGGCACAATGCCTCGTCGGGGCGCTCCGAGGCCTCGGGCGAGGGGTTGATTCCGGATGGGAGCATTGGAATCGCGCTAGACGAGACGACTGGCGCGGACGACGTACTCGATATTCTGATGGCGTTCGCCGGTGGACGGGAACTCGATTTCGATTTCGATGACATTTCTATTGAGGACGACGATTCCGATGCGACGTGGCCCGAGGGACTGGAACGAACCTCGAGCTTCCTCGAGCACGAGGTTTTCCATCGGCACCACTCTGAAACCGAAATGCTTCGGTATATCCATCGACTGGAAGCGAAAGACCTCTCCCTGACGACGTCGATGATCCCGCTCGGCTCGTGCACGATGAAGCTGAATGCCACGGTCGAGATGATCCCGGTAACGTGGCCGGAATTCGGCGGACTTCATCCCTACGCCCCAACGGATCAGGCGACGGGCTATTCGGCGCTCTTCGATCAGCTCGAAACGTGGCTCGGCCAGATCACGGGGCTTCCCGCCGTATCGCTACAACCCAACGCCGGATCTCAGGGAGAGTACGCCGGGCTGCTCGCAATCCGCAGGTTCCACAATGCGAAGGGCCAAACAGAGCGCGACGTTTGCCTGATCCCCTTGTCCGCACATGGTACGAACGCCTCGAGCGCCGTGATTGCCGGATTCCGCTGTGTTGCAGTGAAATGTGACGAACAGGGCAATATCGACGTCATGGACCTACGAACCCGAATCGAAGAACATCGCGACCGGCTCGGCGCCTTGATGATCACGTACCCATCGACGCACGGTGTATTCGAGGAAGCCGTGAGCGAGATCTGCTCCGCCGTCCACGAGGCAGGTGGACAGGTCTACATGGACGGCGCAAACATGAATGCGCAAGTCGGATTGACATCGCCCGCAGAGATCGGTGCCGACGTCTGCCACCTCAACCTGCACAAGACGTTCTCGATTCCGCATGGGGGCGGGGGACCGGGCATGGGCCCGATCTGCGCCGCCGACCATCTTCGAGAGTTTCTTCCTGGCCACCCTCTCTTCGGTGAGGGTGCTGTATCGGCGGCCCCATTTGGTAGCCCATCGATTCTGCCAATCTCATGGGCCTACATCGCGCTCATGGGTGGAGCGGGCCTAACACGGGCAACCCAGATCGCAATTCTCAATGCCAACTATATGGCTCGACGCCTCTCCGATCACTACGACATCCTATACACGGGTCCGGGCGGACGTGTCGCGCACGAGTTCATCATCGACTGTCGCCCCTTTGAGCGAAGCGCCAACATCAACGTCGAGGACATTGCAAAGCGCCTCATCGACTACGGCTTCCATTCTCCCACAATGTCCTTTCCGGTCGCGGGAACCTTGATGATCGAACCGACCGAGAGCGAATCGAAGGAAGAGCTCGATCGGCTCTGTGATGCGCTGATCTCGATTCGAGAGGAAATTCGCGCGATCGAGCGCGGAGACCACAGCGACTCGGAATCACCCCTCAAGCATGCTCCGCATCCCGCGGAAGTGGTCTGCGCTAGCGAATGGCCCTTTGCCTACACTCGTGAACAGGCGGCCTATCCAACGACCTGGACGCGGCAGCACAAGTTCTGGCCGCCTGTGTCTCGTATCGACAACGCCTGGGGCGACCGCAATCTCGTGTGTACCTGCCCACCCCTCGAGGAATTCCTCGAAGACTGAGCCGCCAAAGAAAGGCCTGGACCGACTCCTGAGGACCCGCACGGCATCGCGGCGCTTTTGCTAGGAGTGCTAGTCTTTCTTGCTTCATGTAGTTGTGGCGAGGTCTTTTCGTGGTCGACTTCTATTCGATTTCACAGATCCTCTGGTCAACAGATCCGACGACGCAGCGAGCGATCGGAATGGTGCTCGGCCTCGCATTGTTATCGGCAGTCACGATCTTCATTCCGCTGATCCTCCGACTACTGCGACTCTTCATGTTCGAGAGACAACTCCGCAAAGGGATCGAACATGTGGATGCCATTCCTCTCGCGAAGAGTTCCGCCCAGACCGTAGGCCCGTCTGCCGGCCTCGATCAGGTTGAACTACGTCGCCTCTTTGCCGAATCTCCGATCCCTGCGGCGTACGAAGAGTTCGAACGTCGCTGGACGTGCGCACGGCTCGTCGAGGGGATCGAACGCGCGCCGATTCGCTTGATGGACATTTTCGATGACCGCCCCCTTCTCCCCTTCGGACCTCGCCGAAGTCTCTTACCCGTCATGCCCGGTCTCTTTCTGGGTGTTGGCGTCCTCGCCGCTCTCACCGGCCTGATTCCCAGCCTCACCAGCATGGCGTCCGACGCTTCACCCGCGGACACGGGAACGGCCTGGATGGCGACTCAACTGGGAATGGCCTTGCGCGCGTCGGCATGGGGCTTCATTTGCGCAGTCGGCGCTTCGCTGTCGGGTCGCTTGATCGAAGGTGCCTTCGACGCACGAAGCCATGGCCTGGACGAGCTCGTCGAGAGCGCGTTCGGATCGGTATCCCCGGGCGAGCTGGCTGAAATTACACGCCAGACACAGCAGAAGAGCCTGGAAACACTCGGCAGCGAGCTCGCCCGATTCGCCAATGAGCTGAACGAGAGACTCGATCGTGGGCTGCAGCGCATCGAACAGTCCACCTCGCGGTCGGCAAACCTCGTTTCACAGGAGCAGCGCGGCGCGCTCCACACGATCGTTCAGGAATTGTCGCTATCCGTTCGTCAGGGCGTCGAGCATCACCTGGGCGAACTGCGCAGCGCGCTCCAACGCGCAGTCGAACACCAGACATCCGTCACGGGCGGGCTCGCAGAAACCTTCGAGCGCATGGTTGAGAACTCACACACACAAGACCGTGTCGCGCGTACATTGGCCGACTCGGCGACCTCCGTCGAACAAGCGGCCCATGCGATGCGCGAATCTTCTGTCGAGATGAAACCGATCCTCGAGCATCTGAGTGCTACGAGTCGCGGTCTTGCGGATACCGCGGAACGCATGGGCGAGACCCAAAACGTCGTCGCGCGTACTGCAGAGGGCGTGCGTAGTTCTCTCGAGTTCGCGGCAACGGGCGTCGAGGACCAGCGGCAATTCATCGAGGTGTCGCTCGGGGAGGTTCGGCGCGCGCTAGTCGGACTCGGCGACGGACTCGGCGAAAATTTTCAGCGCTCTCTCCGCGAAGTCGACGATGTGCTGGGAGCGACCGTTGGCCTACTTCGCAAGACTCTGAGCGAAAGCA
>JAQBEG010000559.1:0-8165 GCA_032123985.1 Deltaproteobacteria bacterium | reverse complement strand
ATCGTCCACAGCCTGAACCGATCCGTGACGACGGGGTCGGCGAGACCGAGCTTCAAACGCCGGCTCATGATGTTGTAATACCGCCCAGCCTCCGCGGCACCCCAGAAGAAGGCACCGGCTCGCGCCCAGAATCCAAGCTCGTACCAGACACCACCGTCCCGGAAGATCCACGCCCCCGCGACCACGCTGTCGCCGATCAGACTCGCAGCGAACACGACCATGCCAACCCAGACGGCATGCCGCGGCCATCGATCCGCGCGACGAAAAGTCTGCCAAGTCGCAATGAACATGGCCAAAGACGCCAGATCCTGAAACAAGAGCGCCGTCGGCAGCAATTCAGGGATGGGCGTTCCCGCCATCGCCGCCTTGCGAGCGACGATCGAAAGCGGATATCCCACCACACCCAGAGACAAGAATGAGAGCCCAAAAAAGAGCTCGGGAAGTTGACGGGTCAGGCGAGCAAGCATCACGAGACGGACGCCCACCACGCCATCCGCAATGATCATCACCACCAGGCCGATTCCCAGAAGCTGCAACATACCCAGACGAATCGGCCGTCCGTCAACTCTACTTGAAAGCGACTAGAGCATTTCGACCAGATTGCGGAGCCGATCGAGGGTCTGAACGCGTTCCTTGGTCGTGTTGCCGGTTAGCATCACATTGAGCGTGGTCACTCCCGACTCCTTCAATGCTGCGAGCCGCTCCTTGACAAAACCTTCGGGACCAATCAGCGTCGTTGCGTCAATGAACGATTCCGGGACCGCGGCCGCCGCTTCCTGCTTCTTGCCGTCGAGGTAGAGATCCTGGATCTGCTTCGCCTCTTTCTCATAACCGTAACTGGCAAAGAGTTCGTTGTAGAAATTCTTTCCCCGCGCACCCATCCCGCCAACGTAGAGCGCCGTCATCGGCCGCCCCATCCCCCGCATGGCTTCGAGTCCTTCGCCGATTCCGACCGCCCCGCCTGCAAAGACTTCGAGCGGTGCTCGCTTCGGATCGCGCTTCGCGCGGCCCGCTGCAAGCGCATCACCCCAGCGTTCCTTCGCTTTCTCGGCGTAGTAGAAAATCGGAAGCCAGCCGTCCGCGAGTTCGGCGGTCATTTCTACGCTCTTCGGACCAAGGGCCGCGACGGTGATCGGAATCTCTTCGCGTACGGGTTGAGTGATCAGCTTGAGCGGCTTCCCGAGTCCCGTCCCCTGCTCCGGTCCGAGCGGCATCGTGTACTTCTTGCCCTTGTATTCGAGTCGCTCGCGCTTCCACACCTTCCGGCAGATCTCGATGATCTCACGCGTACGAGTCACTGGTGCGTCGTACTCGACCCCGTGGAATCCTTCGATGACCTGAGGTCCCGAGGCACCGATCCCGAGAACGGCTCGGCCGTTCGAAAGCGCATCGACACCCGCTGCAGTCATCGCCAGCAAGGTTGGCGTCCGCGTATAGATCGGCAGGATTCCCGAGGCGATGCGAACACGCTCGGTTTTCGCGGCGAGATATCCCATCAGCGAGACGCCGTCGAAGCCGTAGGCCTCCGCAACCCAAACCAGATCGAGGCCGGCTTTCTCCAGCTCCTGGACCTCGGCGACCGTTTCAAAAAAGCCACCCGAATAACCGAGTTGCGTACTGATCTTCATTGCGACGTTCTCCCTAGATTGCGACGGCCAACAAACTATAGGCGGTCCTCGCGAAATTCGCGGGTGTCGGACGGTATGGCCATTGCCAGAGCCTAGCCGGCAGCGTCCGCTACAAAATGCCCTTGCGTCCGATTCGCGAAGGCGACGAGCGAGAGCATCACGGGGACCTCGACGAGGACACCCACGACCGTCGCGAGCGCGGCCCCACTCTCCAGACCAAACAAGCTGATGGCGACGGCTACGGCCAACTCGAAAAAATTGGACGTCCCGATCAGTGCCGCCGGAGCGGCGATCGAAAAAGGCAGCCGCCATGCCCATGCCCAGCCGTAGGCAATCAGGAATATGCCGTAACTCTGGATGATCAAGGGCGTGGCGATCATTGCAATCACCAGCGGTTGATCGAGAATGCGCGGTCCCTGAAACGCGAATAGCAACACGACTGTCAGCAATAGACCCATGATGGTGTAAGGCTTGAGCTGCGCGCTGAACGTAACGATGCTTTGCCCGTCGTCGCCTCGCGCGATCAGGATTTGACGCGTGAGCCCACCAGCGACAAGGGGAACGACCACATAAAGCACCACCGAGAGGAGCAAAGTCGACCACGGGACGATCACGTCGGCAACACCCAATAGCAACGCGACGAGAGGCGCGAAGGCGAAGACCATGATCAGATCGTTCACGGAGACCTGAACGAGGGTGTAGGTCGCATCTCCCCGAGTGAGCTGACTCCAAACGAAAACCATCGCAGTACAGGGCGCCGCACCAAGTAGGATCATCCCCGCGATGTATTCCCGCGCATCCGCCGGATCGACCCACGACACGAAGAACAGCTCGAAGAAGAGCAGCCCGAGGCCAGCCATCGTGAATGGCTTGATCAGCCAGTTCACAACGAGGGTAACGATGAGACCCTTCGGCCGGTCCCCGATGTGGCGTAGCGAGGCCAGGTCGACATTCACCATCATCGGGTAGATCATCACCCAGATGAGAATGGCCACGACGAGATTGACTCGCGCAACTTCGAGGTCAGCCAACAGTTCGAACGCGCCCGGAAAGACAGAGCCGAGTCCGATGCCGGCTGTAATCGCGGCCGCTAGCCAGAACGTCAAGTAGCGTTCGAAGACGCCCATCGGCAACTCCCATTCTATTTCCGAGTTCGTTTCGGATCTGGCTATGATTCATCAAGTCCATAGCATTGGATATATCGACTACCAAATCGTCGAGACGACCCCATTGACGCCAGCACTCCGGTCGCAGGAAACTCAATGAACAACGTGCTCCGTTGGCTCGCGCGCGGCCTGCTCGGCATCATCGTATTGGCGGCCGCTCTGGTCGCGGCGACCCTCGTGTACAGCGAAATTTCCCAGAAGCGCATCACCGCAGCGACCCGGATCGAAGACGCAAACAGGATCGAGTCTCTCGAAACCGTGAAACTCGGCGGCGTCGAGCAGACGATCTATCTGCGCGGCCACGATCGCGACAACCCCGTACTGCTCTTTCTACACGGCGGTCCGGGCGTTCCGGAAATGCCCACAGCGCGCGAATTCGGACTTCGGCTGGAGGAATATTTCGTGATGGTCCATTGGGACCAGCGCGGAGCCGGCAACAGCTGCACGTCCGAGATCCCCGACGAAAGCCTCCATCTCGAGCAATACCTTGCGGACACACTCGAGCTGGTCAATTTGCTGCGGCAGCGCTTTCACACCGACAAAATCTACCTCGTCGGGCACTCATGGGGCAGCGTTCTTGGTGCATTGACCGTGCAGCGTCATCCCGAGCTCTTCCACGCATACGTCGGGATGGGCCAGGTGGTCAACATGCGTCGCGGCGAGGAGATTTCGTATCGCTTCGTGCTGGACCAGGCGAAAGCGGAGGGGAACGAGGAGGCGCTCGAAGAACTCGCGACGATCCACCCGCCCTACTCCAGGACGGAAGATCTGATGACTCAACGTGCTTGGCTAGGCCATTACCATGGAGACTTCTACAAAGGCGGCGGATTCGCAAAAATCGTGAGAGCGGCATTCTTCAGTCCGGAGTACACGCTAGGCAAGAAACTCACGCTCTATGCATGCGCGAAAAACTCCCTCGATCAGGTCTGGAGCGACCTCCAGGATCTCGATCTCATGCGCGAAATCCCGCGGCTCGATGTGCCGGTCTATTTTTTCACGGGACGCCACGACTACAACACACCTTTCGAACTCGTCGAGCGCTACTTCGAGATTCTCGAAGCGCCCCACAAGGAAATCGTCTGGTTCGAAAACTCGGCGCATATGCCCAATATTGAAGAGCCCGATCTCTTTCAGGATACGATCATCCGAAATGTCCTGCCGGACACGCAACCCGGCGATCGCATGATGCTCGAGTAACTGGCAGCCTAGGAAGCAATATCAACATGGCCAATTTTGATTTCATCGTCGTCGGCGCAGGAATTGCTGGAGCGTCTGCCGCGTACGAATTACAGCAACACGGTTCCGTAGTGCTCCTGGAACGCGAGCGACTGCCTGGCCAACATACGACAGGCCGCTCTGCAGCGTTCCTGGTAGACAGCTACGGCGGGCCCGTCGTCGGCAAACTCACTCGCGCCGGGCGGGGCTTCTTCGAGCAGCCGCCCGAGGGCTTCGCAGACGCGCCGCTCGTCACACCGAACTCGGTGCTCTGGATCGGGCGAGAAGATCAGCGAGCGAGCCTGGATGCTGCCCTTGCAAACGGCCGGGAGGCTGGCGCGGAGCTCAACGTCGTCAGCTTCGACGAAGCACTCGAAATCTGCCCGGTCCTGCGCGAGGACTACGTTGCTGGCGCGATTGCGGAACCGAGCGCCATGCATATCGACGTGGCCGGACTACTCGAAGCGTTCCTTCGTGGATTCCGACAGCGCGGTGGAGACATTGCGACGAAAGCGGAGGCCTCGCGAATCGAACGCAACGGTGACGCGTGGGAGGTCGACGCCGGAGGTCGGACATATCGCGGCTCTGTCGTCGTGAACGCCGCCGGTGCCTGGTGCGACGAGTTGGGCCGTCTCGCGGGCGCTCGTCCCATCGGCATTAGGCCTCTACGACGCACGGCCATCACCTTCGACGGACCCGCCAAAACCGACGTTCGGCCTTGGCCATTAGTCATCGATGCCGACGAAGATTTCTATTTCAAACCCGAAGGAGCACTGCTCCTGGCATCACCCTGTGACGAGACGCCCTCGGAAGCCTGCGACGCCAGTCCGGAAGACTACGACGTGGCACTCGCTGCGGACCACGTGCAGCGTGCCACGACGCTCGAAATTCGGCACATTCGCAACCGCTGGGCTGGCCTTCGAAGCTTCGTCGCCGACCGATGCCCGGTGATCGGGATGGACGCGGAGCGTTCGGGCTTCTTCTGGCTGGCGGGCCAGGGCGGCTTTGGGATCATGACGTCACCGGCGGCGGCTCGCTCGGCGGCCGAGCTGATCATAAACGGTTCGCTCCCCGAGGACTTGTCGGCGCTGGGCGTTACACCGGAGATGCTCTCGCCCGAACGACTAAAGAGGCCGGATCGCTGAACGCCAGCATCAGGCATTTGCTCAACGCCGACTGATTCGTCGACTACTCCGTTATACTTGGCGATTGCCGACTCGACCTTGCTCGGCGACTTCCGCAACAGGCCCCATGAGCCTGCCCGAGGCAAAATGTGAACGAGTCGCTTTCCCAGATACTCGACAAAATGACCGAGCTGCAGGGCCAGTTAGATGATGCGTTCAAAGAGCGCGCCCAGCAACTGCGCTACGAACTGAAGAACCGACGTGTCGTATTCGAGCGGGAGGTCCTCGATGCACACCGCGCGCTCCGAATTCGCCTGTCGCAATACGTTCTGAACGCCAGATTTCTATCGTTCGCTACGGCCCCGATCATCTATGCGATGGTTGTCCCGCTTGCATTTCTGGACCTGTCGATGACGATCTACCAATCCATCTGCTTTCGCGCTTACGGCATTCCGAGGGTCCGTCACAGAGACCATATTGTCTTCGACCGCCACAAACTCGCGTATCTGAACGCGGTGCAGAAGTTCAATTGTGTCTACTGTTCGTATGGAAACGGCCTGATCTCCTACGCTCAGGAAATCGCGTCACGGACCGAGGCCTATTGGTGCCCGATCAAGCATGCACAGAGCACGCAGACGTTCATGTCCCGGTATGCGCGATTCTCGGATTATGGGAGCGCGGAGACCTTCCACGACGACTTCGAGAGGAATCGCGAGGCTGCGCGAAAGGGCCTATAGGGCGACCAATCGCCTCAACCAAGCCGAGTAACGCGATCCTTTGGTGAGGATTCGAAGTGAGTGATGTCGATTCCACGCCGGACAACCATCAGCCCGCGCCCGACGGACGTGCGGACCATCTGGTGACCGCAGGCGGGCTGAACACGAATGACGCTCGCCGTTTAGCGGAAATGCTCGTAACGCGTCACGCGCGCGCCCCAGCTGCTCCTGGCCAATTCTCGGATATAGACACACTTTTGCGCGCCGACTCCATAGCGATCGCCGGCATCGCACGCGATACCCCGGAGCTGGCAACCGTCGAGCTTCGCGCCGCGGAGAAGCATCAGGCAGATCAACTCCGGAAACAGGAGGACCGACTCTTCGCGCGGATCGCAGCAGAACGGATCCCGACGTTCGTCGTTTCTTTGAACCTGGACGAGATCTCGTTCGAGCAGCACGGTGAAGTACGCATCGAAACCCATCGAAGAGGCGAGCCCGGCGACGTCTGCGTGGAATTGGCAGGCGTGTCCGTCGGGTTGCTCGAGGCTGGCCGGGTAGACGCCGCAGAAGCCTTGATCGCGCACTACGCGGGCTTTGCGAACGACTTCGACCTCTATGCATTAGTGAACTACTACGAGTTCTCGACCGCAATCGCCCGAGCGGCAGCGTCGGCTCGAACGTTTGCCTCCGCGCGTCACGCCGATACTCGAGAAGCCGCGTTCGCCACGACTCGACGTCTGGTAGCGATCGCCTTGGCGAGTGACCGACTCGATCACCAACCTGCGTTCATCGTGGCCGTCGGCGGACAAGTCGCTTCGGGCAAAAGCACGCTCGCGCGAGCGCTGGCGGATCGCATGAGCGTTCCGCGCGTAATCGCCGATCGCGTTAGCGATCAGCTTCTGCACGGAACACCAGGCATGGAGGTTCATGAGAGCCACTGGGCGGAAAGCTTCGCACCCGGTTTTCACGAACGTGTCTACGCCGAGCTTCTGCGGCGCGCAGAGATGGCCTTGGCATCGGGCCGTGCGGTCGTCCTCGACGGCTGCTTTGCGAAAGCACGCGACCGAATGGCAGCTCGGAAACTGGCACACAGCCATCGCATTCCCTTTCGCTTCATAGAACCACGCATCAGCGACGAGACGCAACGCAATCGACTCGAGATGCGTGACGCTGCAGGTTGCGGCAATGGATGGAAGGAGATCGCGAGGACCCTTGCGTCCGATTGGGAGCCGACCAGCGAGCTTCTCGAAGACGAAATCTGTGTTCTCGATGGCGATCGCCCACTCGACGAGAGCGTTATACAGGTCTTATCGAAACTACCCGGATGGCCCGACCCCGCCCGTCCGGGCGCACCAGTGCCGCCGCAGCGGCGACCGCTCCCGTATCCGCCGGCGGCGGTTACCTTCGACTGTTGGAACACCCTGATCTACGAAGCGGATTGGGAGCAGGCGCATGCACGGCGGGTGAACGCCCTCGAACGCGCTGCTCGCGAAGCCGGCGGTCACCCGACGAGGGCGGAGGCGCGCGCCGCGTTCGATACCGGATGGGAACACCAGATGGCGTGCTGGCGTGATGGAATCAAATCCGGAGCGCGCGAGGTGGCAATCCACGCGCTTCGTGACCTTGGCCTGCTCGAGCCGCATCCAGCCCTAGAGCATTTGATCCGTGAATACGAAGAGGCTTCGCACAGCGGTCGGGTCCTGGCCGTCGACGGTGCGCGAGAGTGTCTCGCCGACCTCGCGCGAGCGGGCGTTCGACTTGCACTGGTTTGCGACACAGGCCTAACACCTGGGCGGATCGTACGTCACCACCTGGAGCGTCTCGGCTTGCTCGAGTATCTGGAGGTCTGCATCTTCTCGGACGAGGTCGGCGCACCCAAGCCCGACTCACGCGTATTTCGCGCGGCGCTAGCCCCCCTCGGCGTACAGCCAGAACTGGCGATCCATGTCGGAGATCTGCGGCGCACAGACGTCGCGGGCGCTCGCGCAATCGGTATGGGCAGTGTCCGCATCCGTGCCCAGCATGACGACACGAGCCATCTCCCGGATGCAGATTCGGTGGTCGACTCACATGTCGAGCTGGTCTCGATTCTCCTGCGACGAGCATTGAACGTCGCGGTGAGCGGGACCCCTAACTACACCTAAAACCGGCTGGATCTGGGGCATCTATTCGTGCGACTGTACCGTGAGGACCGGACAGGGGGCGGTCCTCAATGTTCGCTCAGCGACGCTTCCAAGAAACACATGGGCCAGGCCGGTGCGGCCGTGCGTGCCCATCACGATGAGGTCGGCACCGAGATCCACGGCTGTCTTCCTG
>JAQBEG010000558.1:0-6906 GCA_032123985.1 Deltaproteobacteria bacterium | reverse complement strand
CCCGAGCCGAAACGATCGGTCTCGGGCACACGACGATGAATGACTGGAGCCGGCTACAGCGTTTCCAGCGTGTCGAGCGCTTTTTGGAAGCGTCCCGCGTGTGACTTCTCGGCTTTTGCGAGGGTCTCGAACCATTCCGCGATATCGGCGTGTCCCTCGTCGCGTGCCGTCTTGGCCATACCCGGATACATCTCTGTGTACTCGTACGTCTCTCCAGCCACAGCAGCGCCAAGGTTCAAATCAGTATTGCCGATCGGCTTGTCGGTCGCCGGATCGCCCACGCGCTTCAAATAGTCCAGGTGACCATGAGCGTGGCCGGTCTCAGCCTCCGCGGTATCGCGGAAAAGTCCGCCCACATCGGGATATCCCTCGATATCGGCCTGCTTTGCGAAATAGAGATACCGCCGATTCGCCTGCGACTCGCCTGCAAAGGCGTCCTTGAGATTCTGATGCGTCTGGCTTCCCTTCAGGTCACTCATGTCTTTCCCTCCTCTTCGTTTTGGTTTTTCAAAGATTCTTCATGACACTCGGGAGCTTCCGTACAGGCTGCACAGAGTCCGGTGAAAGAAATCTGCACCCGACTCGCTCGAAGCCCGCTCTCGCGCACGAGCCGTCGCGTGAGTCCGCTTGGAACTGGAATGTCGACATCGAGAATTCGACCACACCGCTCGCAGTTGAAATGCTGATGTGGCTCGACGTTTCCGTCATAACGCGTGGCACCCACCGCGCTCGGCACCTCCTCGACATCACCGTCGGCGACGAGCACCTCGAGGTTTCGATAGACGGTCCCGAGCGAGAGCGCAGATAGCTCCGGCAACAGGGCTTCGTGGATCTCGGCAGCGGTCGGATGCGAATCGGTCGCCTGAAGCCAGCTCAGGATTCGGTCTCGCTGGCGAGATCGATGCCGAATTGGACGCCGAATTGGACGCCGAATTGAATGGCGACGCGGGGATTCCGAGACATCCGGGGGGGTTGAAATCACGCTCGGAGAATAGGCTGCGTAGCCGCTTTGTGGCAAGCCAGAATCGAGAATAGTTCCGATTTTTGTGACAGTTTGCGGCTGTGAGATGATCGGCGCATGTCGATTGAAAGAATGCAACCGAAAGACTGGGAACGCGTCCGCCGCCGAGCGCCCCTCGAACCTGGATCAGCGAACACGAACGCGCGCTGGAGTGATGTCCTGCGTCTGCCAATTCGACCCCGCCGCCGGCGCGGCTTTCAGCGGCTCAGCCTCGATGAACGCGTCGAGTGCGAGACGGGCTTCGTCGTCCCGCATCTGAATCGGCGGGCTCTTCATGAAATACGCGCTCGGAGCCTCGAGCGGCCCGGCCAGGCCTCGATCGAGGCCGAGTTTGGCGCAACGCACAGCATCGATCACGACTCCGGCGCTATTCGGTGAATCCTCGACCGAGAGCCTCAACTCGATTTCGAGGGGCACGCCTCCGAACCCCCGCCCCTCCAGCCGGATGAAGGCAATTTTGTTGTCGTTTTGCCAGGAAACGTAGTCCGAGGGACCCACGTGAATTTCTCGGCTGTCGAGCCGGTGGCCCAACTGACTCTGTACGGATTCAGTCTTCGAAATTTTCTTCGACTCCAGGCGACTTCTCTCCAGCATGTTGAGGAAGTCTGTGTTTCCCCCCGTGTTCAGTTGGTACGTCCGGTCGAGTTCGACACCGCGATCCGCAAGCAATCGGCCCAGCGTCCGATGGACGATCGTTGCGCCGACCTGACTCTTGATGTCATCACCGATGATCGGAAGCCCCGCCGCACGGAATCGCTCGGCCCATGAACTGTCCGTGGAACTGTCCGTGGATTTGTCCGTGGTACCACTCGTCGAACGGTCTGAAGCCAGAAACACCGGCACGCAGTTCACCATCGCGACACCTGCATCGAGACAAGCCCGCGCGTAGTGATGAACCGCCTGCTCAGATCCCACCGGCAAATAACAAACGAGAACTTCCGCTCCCGCCCGTCTGAGAACTTTGGCCACATCAACCGCGTCGCGTGCGGACACGCGGACCGACTCGGCCTCCGGATAGCTCGCCATATGTGGAGCGACTCCGTCCAGGACCGGCCCCATCTGTACTTCGACTCCACTCGCTGCCAGGACGGGCGCAAAAATTTTCGCACAATTCGGTGGGGCGAAGACGGCCTCCTCCAATGCAATTCCGACCTTGCGAGAATCGACATCGAACGCGGCGACGATCTCGAGATCCGACGCTCGGAAGCCTCCGATCTCCGCACGCATTAGCCCCACGTGCTCTGCATCGCGACGCGTCCGGTAATATTCGATTCCCTGGACGAGCGCGCTCGCACAGTTGCCAACACCGGCGATAGCAACTCGGATTCGAGTCATGAGACCCCTCTGGTAGATTCGGTCCTTCCAACAGGCGAGCGAATCAATACCACGTTCCGCCGAGAACGATTACTCCACGACCCGAGTCACGTCCGATCCGCGCACCCAGACGTCGCGACCATTGTATAGGCGGACTCGCGCCCATTCCGCGCGATCCTCGAGAACCTCGACCTCGGAGCCTGCGGGCAGCGGCTCCGGGTACGCGAGAGCAGCCAGCCGCGAATCCGCAGACCGGGCGAGCGATTCGTCCGCGGTGATCACCGCCAGATTGGAATTGTCTTCGGCGGCGTCAAAAACGATCGACGCGAGGAGCAACGCCCAAACCAGACCACCCGTGAAAGCGACGCCGCGCCACGCTCCCTCTCGCCGGCGAACCGAAATTGCGAGACTGACTCCGGCGAGCGCGAAACAGATGGCGGCAGCAATCGAGCGGTCTGCCGCCGAAAACTGACGATAGAAGTGCAAAGCCTGGGCGCCCGTGGACGAACTGGGCCGCGGAACCCAGGTCGGCAACAAGGTACGGATATGCGCGAGATTCTGGCGCGCTGCCTTCGCTTCGGAGTCGAGTCTCAGTGCTCGATGATAGGCGAGCACTGCAGTACCGATATGCTCGGCTTGAAGAGCCGCATTGCCGAGATTGGTCTGAAGCGCTGCGTTCTCTACACCGTCTGCAACGACAGAAGCGAATCCGTATTCGGCCTGCGCAAAAGCCGCGATACGCTTGTCTCGGTCGGGCTCCTCCAACGCCTCGGCGTATTGACCGAGTGCCAGCTCCAAACGTTCATGCTCGTCTTGTACTACGGGTTCGGCCAGGGTCGAATTGGCGAGCACGATCGAAATCAATACGACGACCCTCTGCAAAAATCGCCTCATGAGCCCTCCATTGATTCATCGTCGGGCTTCATCCGGTCCGTAATCAGACGTCGCGCTCGCTCTTCCAGGGACTTCGGAACCGGGGGTCCCAGGTCGTCCGCTTGCCCGACTCGTCCTGGCGTCGGGGCGAATCGGAGGGTGTCGCACTCCGCGATCAGTCCGTCGAATTTTGCGCCGGCTTCCTCCGGAAGTTCCGCAACCAGCTCTCGCAACGCGCGGCCCAGAGCAGCAGCGCCCCCTCCACCCGACATTGCAAACGCGTTCCCCATCGACCGCTCCGCGCGCTCGAACGCCATCGCCCTCGCCACGAGTCTGGGATCCACTCCGCCACGGCGCGCCAGGATCATCGCGAATGCAATGAAGCCAACTCCCACCGTGTAGAGCGGCAGGATCACCGTCCAGTTCTGTCCCTCCACTCGCTCGTCGCGTAGAAGTCGAGGTAGATCGCGGTCAACGGCCAGGTTCGCACCGGTGAGTGAAAGTTTCGTGCTTCGCACGGTTCCATCCCCGGGTCGCTCCGGTGAATCTGCGGTGACGGGCGCCTCACGCTTAGGACCGGACGTCGCATCGTCACTTCGCGCCACCGCATCGGCGCCGATGATCTCAGCCGCACCGACCGAAAGGGCGATCGGTCGCGAATGAGTCGTTTCGAAACGACGCGACTTCGCGTCGAACCAGGAGTAGGCCAGTGCCGGAATCTCACGAACGCCGGCGTCCAGAACCCGAAGCGTCACATCGAAGCGTTTTCCGTCCTCGTCGACGAGTCCGGCAGGCGAATCTTCCGGAAGTCTAAAACGTTCGGCATCGAACAGCCCCTCGGCGTCGAGCGGCGGCAAGCTCGCGCTGGACAAATCTCCATCGCCTCGCAGATGAAAGGAGAGCATGATTGGCTCCCCCAGCTGTACGACGCTGCGGTCGGCGTCGACCTCGAGCCTAAAACCCGACCCGACTGCCCCGGCAAAGCTCGCTGGCCGGCCTTTCCTCGGTACCTCCACAACCTCGAGCTGAATCGGCCGCCCGGCTGTCATGAATTTTTCGGTCGATGTCGCCCGTCGCTGATTGAACACATCCCGTCGGAAATTGGTTCCCCGACTAATGAAGACCTTTGGCCCCTCCACCCGAATCTCTTCGGGCGAAAGCGCGATCATTGTCCTTTCGGCACGAACGACAAGCGACAGTCGACCACCCACCTGCTCCTCGGAAGAGACGGCAGGCAGACTGAGGCCACCCGCCTCGGTCTGCACCTCGAGATGGGTATCCGTGCGCGATTGCGGCTCGTCCAGAAAACGAAGTGTCGGGGAATCGAATAGGGGCACATGAATCTGATACGAGACCAGCTCTTGTTGCGTCTGGCGATCGATTCGAAACTCGATCGCCACTGGAACCTTTTGGCCCACAAAAATCGGGCCATCGGGCAGCTCGAGCTTGATCCCAACGGAATTGGTCGTTGGAACGCCGCTGATCTGCAGATCGAAGTTCTGGGTACTCCGCGAAACCGCCCCCTGAACAACGGTAAACCCAGCAATTCGAGCCGCACCCTCCCTGGTCCCAGTGAATTCGTACTGATATACGAACTTGACTTCGTGCACTCGGCTGATCTTCCCGTTGATGATCGAGATCGATGTCGAGGTACTCGGCGATACGCCTACGAAACGAAGCTGGCCGCCTTCATGCGGACCAACAGAAATTTCCGGAGGCGGCTCTTCTTCGAAATCACTCGCGACGACCTGTATCTGGAGGGCCTCGCCAATGTAGTAGGGCCCACGGGCAACCTGGAGTCGAACTTCTTGCGCAGTAACGGGTGTGACCCAGACCAGACAAACCACGGCGCAGGCGAGCACCAGGCCGAATCGGGTCATTGCGCCGAGCGGGCGAAGGTCAGAACTATCGACTTCGATCCTCACCAGTCCTTGTCCACCGGCTCCGCACGTCGTTGCTGATTGTTCCGATCTCGCTCACGCCGTCTCTCGGCATCACGATCCCGGACACCTTGGAGCAGTTGGGACGGGTCGTCCATCGATTCTTCGTCGGAGCCCTCGGGCGCAGCACTGGGCGATGCGCCCTGATCGCCACTGCCCTCGGATTCATCTTCGGCCTCCGATTCGTCCTGACCCGGCTCTTGATCCTGCCCCGACTTGTCCTGCTCCGTATCCTCGGGAGGAGGTGGCGGCGAAAGCAGCTGAAGCGCTTCTTTCAGCTCATCGATCGCCAATGTCTGCGCATCCTGTACTGGGGCGAGCGGTGCGGATTCGGACTCCAATGACGCTCGCGCGTCCTGCATCGCAAGTTGCGACGATGCGACATGCTCGGCGGCCTGCCGAATCCGATCACGCTCGGCGTTGGCCTCCGGCGCCGCGTCTTCAGCCGATTCCTGAGCCATCCCTTCCGCCTGAACGAAGAGCGCATCGGCGATCTCGCCGCCGCGCAGCTCGAGTGCTTGCTGATCGCTGGAAAGCGCTCGAGTCCGTGCCAGCGTCTCGGGGCCGCGAGGCGCCGCGTCGCTTACATCCTGCGCATCCGCCGCATCGACGATATCCGTTGCATCGCTCGATCCGTCGTCGGGCTCGGCCGGTGCGTCGGTCACCGACAAGGCGGCTACGTCCTGAGTTCGATCCTTCACTTCGATTTGATCGAGAGCGAGCTTTCGAACGTGCTCCGCAATCGAAAAGAAGAGTGTGCGGATCGCGTCGAGGTGTTCCTCGGCGCGCTCTGCCGCGTCGCTGACCCTCGACCAATCGGGCACAGCCTGATTATTCACGTCTTTCTGTGAATCGTTATCTGAATCGTTATCAGAATCGTTCAGTGCATCGGCTGCTTCCTGCATCGCACCCGAGGCGAGCGCGAGCAGCTGACCGGCCAATTCGAATCGTTGTTCTTCCAATGCCGCGGGATCCGGACCCCCGTCGTCCGGCGGCGACTCCCCGGGCTCACCCTCTGCCTCGAGACGAGCGATTCGATCGGTTTTCTCCCGCTCGAGAAGCTCCACCAGTCGGAGCCCTCGCAGACTGTTCTTCGCTTGGAGATCAGCGATCTGGCTCGCCTGCTCGCTTCGTCCACGTGCGACCTCCGGATCATCAGAGCCCGCAATATTCGCGATTCGTTGCTCATCGGAGAAGGTCACATTGAGCAGCTGGCGGAGATCGAAGAAACGCTCTTGCGCGGCCGCCAATGCTTCGGCCGCATTGACTTCCTCGACCAGGGCCGCGTCGTAACGACCGCCACCGATCGCCTGCGTCGCAAGCCCCATCGCACTCGCGGCGTTCGCGACGAGCGGTGCCGCCTCCTGCAACGCGATCCGCTGAGCAGCCTCGACGGAAGCGCTAGCTGCAGCCGAGTCAGAGGGGTCGCCGGATTGCAGAGCCTGTTGCGCCGCCAGCGCGAGTCGTTCGGCCAATTCTTCGATGCGGGTTTCGAGCTGGTCACTGTCCGCTTCGACTGACTCGCCGGTCAAGAAGGCCGGCCGAGTCGGCGACCTCGCGCTTCCGGCAGCGAACCCCGGCGGCAGCGCCGGAGCCGCAAGCGCGACCGTCGAAGTCGCGAGCCGCGCTACTTCAGCCTGTAGAATGCCGATCTGCTCGACCGGGTTTCGCAACTGGTCGCGAGCCCGCTTCAGATCCCCAAGCGCATTCGAACCTCGTCGATAGGCACGTTCCGCCCTGCGCTGCCTAAATTGTCGT
>JAQBEG010000557.1:0-6650 GCA_032123985.1 Deltaproteobacteria bacterium | reverse complement strand
CGCCGAGTCGCTCACAGTCGGTTTGGATCAGCTCTCCAAAACCATGGCAGCCGGTCATCATCGCCACCAGCCACGGTGCTGTGAGGACGCAATCCCACGCCCCGACTTGAGCTGGATTCCAGAGGGGTTCCCGAGTTCCCGAATCGCATCGCTCGCTCCCGCTTTCGGACCAAGAGTCGTCTTGGGTTGCACTCGAGGCGCTGGGTACCGGTCTCAACCCGGGAGAACTGAGAGGTTCATTGCGAGGGCGACCGAGCCAGGTGGCTTCAGCTGCTGAATCTTACGCGCGCGCGCGAAGTACTCCCGCGCGCCAACTAGATCCCCCTGCGCGTAGGCGACCTCGCTGAGGGTACGCAGAGTCGCTGCCACATCGGGCGAGTTTGGCGCCCTGTTCTCTCGAATCTCGAGCGCGCGTATTAAGTACTCGCGTGCGGCGGCAAGTTGCCCCTCTGAATGGGCAACTCTTCCGATGAGATCCAGACCAGCTGCCACGGCGAGTGAACCCGGCGCCTGGCGTTCTGAGATCTCTAACGCACGTATGGCGTACTCCCGCGCGACAACAAAATCCTCCTGCCGGTAGGCGACCTCGCTGAGGGTAGCCAGACTCGCAGCCACATTTGGGGAACCTGGTGCCTTGACCGATTCGATCTCGAGAGCGCGCAGGGAGTACTCCCGTGCCGCAACAAGATCCCCCTGGGAACAGGCGATGCTGCCAAGGTTTCCTAGGCTCGTTGCCACTTGGAGGGAGCCCGGCGCCTTGAGTTCCTTAATCTCAAGGGCGCGTACGAAATACTCGCGTGCTGCGACAAGGTCCCCCTGGGAAGCGGCGATGCCGCCAAGATTATTTAGGCACGCTGCCACTTCGAGCGAGCCCGGCGCCGCAAGCTCTCGGATCTCCAGCGCACGCACTGAGTACTCGCGCGCACCGACAAGATCCCCCTGGGAAGCGACGACAACGCTGAGGTCATTGAGGCTCATTGCCACATCGAGCGAGCCCGGCGCTTTGAGTTCGCGGATCTCGAGCGCGCGCAAGGAGTACTCCCGCGCAGCAACAAGATCCCCCTGCGAGTAGGCAACCCCGCCGAGGCTGCCGAAGCTGTTTGCCAATTCGAGCGAGCTAGGCGCCTCGATCGCTTGTATCTCGACCGCGCGCTCGAAGGACTCCCGCGCAAGAACAAGATCCCCCTGGGAGCGAGCGACTCTGCCGATGTTTATCAGGTCAGTTGCCACAACAAGCGAGCCCGGCGCCTTGAGTTCTGAGATCTCCAGCCCGCGTACGGCGTACTCACGCGCCGCGACAAGATCCCCCTGAGAAGCGGCCACGGCGCCGAGGTTATTCAGGCTTGTTGCCACGTCGAGCGAGCCGGGCGCCTTGAGCTCTCGGATCTCGAGCGCGCGCAAGAAGTACTCCTGCGCAGCAATAAGATCCCCCTGGCCGAAGGCGATGTCGCCAAGGCTCTTGAGTCCCGATGCCAAATCTAGCGAGCCCGGAGTCAACCGCTTGAGTTGCCCGACTACCGCCTCGCCAAGTTTCCGCGCCTCGGAAGGCCGCACACGCCATATCGCGAGGGACCACGTTTTCAGGACGATCGCCGCCGCGACCGGTCGCCTTTCCTCCCTCGCCAGTAGCTCGATGGCCTCGTTGATCAGAACTGCCGCGTCGTAGCTTGGGTCCATCGAACCTAGTAACACCTCCGCGCCCAGCGCCGCGATCTCTCCTGGCCCTACGCTGACATGGCGCCAGGAGGAGCGCGCCGACTGCCACGCTGACATAGCGTCGCCAAACCGGGCCTGCGCCTCTAGCACGCGCGCCTTCGCCTGGTAGCCAAGGGCCTCCCCCGGGATGTCGCTCACAACTCGGGCTTGCTCGACCGCCGCGTCGGCCGCTTTCAGAGCGCCCTCCAGGTCCGTCGCTTCAACACGGTTCTCGACCTCATTCAGGATGATCTGAACCTCGGACGACGCCGAAGGCGCAGGCGGCTCCGAGGGCGCGTCAGGTGCGGGTGGAGCAACGGCCAGCAAGGTTCGGGGCCGCCAAGAACCAATCGGCGCGTTGCGGCCCGGCAACGGATTTCTTCCATAGCCTTTCAAGGACGTGCGTCTGTTCGACGGAGGTTGATCACCGACGCTGGGGGCGTCGTGTCAACAGCAGCGCCGACCCCGGAATTCATGTCGGACTGAACCTCCGCTACCGAGAGCGCCCGCGAGTAGATCCTGACATCGTCAAGCTGGCCTTCGAATCCCTTAGCACCCATTGAATCCGCTCCGATTCCAAGTGGGTTCCCGCGCGCGACTATCGAGCCCCCCGTGGCTGTCGAGACGACCTGCGCGCCGTCCCGGTATCCACGCACGAAAGACCCGTCGTAAGTGAATGCAATGTAAGTCCACATCCCCTTCGTCAGAGGTATCGAGATCGGCCCGTTCGGCACTCCTGCGGCCGTTCCGAAGTAGAAGTCCGCCGTCTGAGCACCATTGCCGAACTCGACGCCGTACTGGTAGGGAGGCGAAGCCTGGCTGCCGACGGTCCAGGGCTTTGCGAGGAATACCATGTCCGACGTCGTCAAGGCGTCGACCCAGGCCCAGAATGAGACGGTGATTGAAGTTCCGCCGATGTCCAGCGAACTCGAATTCGGGACCTGCACCGACTCGCCGGATCCGTCGAACGACAGCCCGCCGCCGTGCCGGGCGGCCGATACCCAAGACGGGGTCCCGGCGAGAGATCCCGTGTTGCCGATTCGTGAAGTGTCGACGGCCTGCGTCCCAGCACCCTCATTGAACCCCCAGGCGCCTGCGAGCCCCGTGTCAGGAGGACGCGGAGCCGCGCTCGTAACTCGCGCGGTGTTGGAGGATGGGCCGAGATTGCCTCCGCCGTTCTGCGCTGTGTCGGCGACAGCTTGTTCCCGCCCCTGAGCGTGAGCAGGCAACCCAGAGCCGGCAAGAGAGAAGACGACGCCCAGAATGGCCGAGGCAGCGGTGAAGATCCTCTGTCTCGTGGTTTCCTTCGCGGGGTTGTCGTTTTCCCCGTCGCCAAGTCTCCTGTCATGGCAGGTCTGGCAAGGTTTGTTGCAGGACCCCGGCGCGTGCTGTTTCATTCTCGTTATCTCCCTCTAAATGACGACAACGTCAGCCAGGTCGATTTTCGGAAGCGCGGGGCCTTTTTTTTTGCGGAGAGCCGCTCCGAAATCGGGAAGCAAGCTCGTTATCGATAGTGTTGCCGGTCCTCGCCCACGGGTGGACCAAGGGAATGACGATGCGCGGACGAACTGCCACGACTTTCGTACTCATCGAGGGAGGAGCGACTCCGACGAAGGGGCCTGACCGCGCGACATCGCCACGATCCGAGTCGCCAAATTGTGGTTCAAACTCGCGTGTTATCATACGGGTAGTTTCAGGTCGACGTGCGAGGGTGAAGATGGCCGAGGATGTGGGGGGGCCTGAGGATCGCTTTCCACCGTTCCTCGGATTGCTCGATTCGGACCGAAAAAAAGCCTGGGATGAGTTCTACGTCTTCTTCAAGAAGGCGATGTCGGCACGACTTCCGAAAGAGATTCACCTATTCCCGCGCCACGAGCACAAAGACCGCCTGCACGATCTTCTTGTGGCGTTTTGGGAAAATGATTTCCACCGCTTGCGCCAGTATCAAGATCAGGGAAAGCCCTTCGTCGGGTGGCTCTTTTTCGTGTCGAACCGATTGCTGATCGATTGGAGAAGAAAGATCGACAAAATTGACGAGCGCGAGGTGCCCATCGAACCGAACTCGTTGGGTGCAATCGACCTTGACTCGGGTCCGTCGCTCGTGCCCTCGGTTCCAGACCGCCTTGCCGCTGCGGTTCGCGCGGCGTTCGCGCGGCTCGATACCCTCTGCAAGGCATTGCTCGTGGCGGCCGTTCTGGATGAGCTCAAACCAAGGGAGATCGCGCTGCTGCTTCGGCTCCCGTTGGACGACAACAAAGCGATCTCCGATAAAGTGCGGAGCTGCAGGGGCTCGCTGCGACGACGACTTCGCGATGAGGGCTACGATGCAGATGCATTCCGTCGCTGCATGGACGCCTAGAATCCGGATATCGAATTGATGAACCAAGACGACGGCACCAGTGAGACAACCGATGAGACGGCGTTCGAACGCGTCTTTGTGTCGGTCATGAACCACCTGTCGGATGAACCGGTCGATGTTCCCGAGGAGACCGTGTACGCCTACCTGTCGGGTGCGGCGACCCCGGAGCAGTATTCACTCGTCGTTGATGCGCTCTCCCGGTCCAAGGTGTTTCGAACGCATCTCCTCTCGATGGCCGAAGAGATGGAGCGAGTCGAGAGCCCGGCGTTTGCAAAGGCCTTTCACGCGGCGAAGATCGATCCGCCACCCCAGTACCAGTGGTTCCTGGTACAGCGGTGGTTGTCCAGACTGCTTTCATGGGTCAGGCCACCGCAATCGCCGAATGTTCGCGCATTGGCCGCAGTCATCGTAACGGCGGCGCTTCTCGGCTACCCAACGTATCGAGGACTGTTCATTTTGCCTGACGCTCTCGAAAAGGAACGCGCTGGCGACCTGGAGCTCGCGAGCGTGCGAGAGTCGGAAGCGGCGAGCCAGCGTGAGGTCGCCGACCTCCGCTCTCAACTCGAGGGATCGAGGAGCGAGAACGTCGAAAGCGCGCGGGATGCGGTAGCGTCAACCGAAGTGCTGACCCCATTGCTGAGCGATGACCGATCTCTTGGCGGCACTCGAGGTTCTCCTCTACCGACCGTTTATGCGCCGCGAAGCGCTGCGGGGTATCTGTTCGGATTTGCGCCGCAGATGGAGACTAGGATCCCCGATGGAGTGCACGTGGCGCTAGAGATTTCGAACGCCTCGGGAGACGTGAAAGGCTTGAAGAAGTTGACCCCTGACGAGGTGAAGGCCTTGAACGACCACACGATCATCGGTGAGACCGGTCTTCTCACGGTCGGTGTGCTCGCCGACGATGCACCCCCCGGTCGGTATCGCGTCGTGATGAAACGGACGGACTCGCCGATTGCTACGCCACTTTGGTCGGCTGAGTTCGAACTCCGAGTTAGGTAGTTTCGCCGGGCCATGCAGCTTCGCACTCCGCAAGGCGCCGTCCGTATCCCGTATGGCCGAACTAAGGGGACACGTTCGCCCGAATATGGCAGGCAGCCGACGACCGTTACCCGTCCACCTCTGACGCCAGACGTTGGGTGAACGTGAGGATTGATCCAACAGCGCATCGCAGTCGAGGGTTCGAGTACATAGTAGCCCGCGGGAACGGCCGACCCCGAGCGAGTTGCGCGCGAGTTGGACCTTACTTGTTCGCTGCAGGCAGGTTCGGGCGCGCGCACGGAGAGGTGGCATGTCCACAATCGACAAGCTGTTCAGAAAAAGCAAATCGCGCGACACCGTGGCATCCAATCCAGAGAGAGTCTCCGATGTACAGCGAGACGGTGTCGCGGAACTCGGACAGCTAGAGGCGAAACGCCTTGTCCGAGAAGCCACGGCTGAGCGCAGTTGGGTGGGGCGTAAGACGGAGCAGCTCATTCAAGCCCGCGGGTCAGCTGCGCATAGGCTGGATCCGAACCTGCCGCGAGCAATCGCCCTTCACGCGGAGGCGTTATCTCATCTTGGTCCACGCGAACAACTCTTGCCTTTCCTTGAATCCCATTGGTCGGGCGCGGGAGGGGAGGACCGACGTCACCTTCTTCAGGCATGGATGGAAGGTGTCCTTCAAGACCAGTCATCCGATCGTGGCATCCGACAGTTGGCGGAGTGGATCGACCATCGGGCTCCAGATTCAGGTGCGCGCGCGCTTGGACTGGCGATCCTAAGCCGCAACCTCGTCGAAGGCCGCTCAGATTTCCACCCTCTTCGACTCTTTTCATCAGTCGTGGATGCCGCTCCGTGGGACGCCGATACGATCCTCACCGCCGCAACTCCCGCGCTCTCGGCGATCGAAAGGGTGTCTACCGCGGACCGAGCCTATCTTTGGTATCACGTATTTCGAGTCACGGGGCAGGAGACTATTGGGGCGAATCTAGCGACCCTGGCTGCTGCGGTCGGGGCTATTGACGAAGCCGTGGCAATCCGCGAGGCCTTGTCTGCGCGCAAAGGCGGTGATTCCGAGCATCTGGCTTGCGCTGCCGAGGCGCTTGTGGCGGGTGGGCAGTACGAACGCGCTGTAAACACGGCCGGAGCCGCGACTGATCTCAAGCCATCGTCGATCTATGCCCTCTATCTGCGTGTCCACGCCCTGCGCCTGTTAGGGCGAGATGCCGAAGTCCCTCCCCTTATCGACGCTATGCATGAGGAGTACGAGCGTCTCCGGCAGGTGCCGCCTGACTCGGGCAGCATGCCTGACAAGAACTGGCTGACCAAGAACCTACTGTGGTTCTTTGGCAACTTCCGTCCGGATGAGCAGGCGTTGTTTCAGCTTTCTGAGCAGGCGCGGCGAGAAGGCGTCGAGGAGACCGACATCCAGCGGGCTCGGGGTGCCCTCCTATTCAGAACCGCACACCTATGCGAAGCTGCCGATGTACTCGGTGCCGTAGTCGAAAGGGATCCCGCTGATCATGACATCGTTCCTCTTCTCGCCAGGACATTCTTGGCGCTGGAACGGCGCGAGGAAGCTCGAACCGCACTCACGAAGGCGCTCGAGCAAAGC